>CAYSUV010000114.1:0-4913 GCA_964434275.1 Hadarchaeota archaeon (SeqCode)
GTTGTTAGTGCCTCCGGCTTTAGAAGAAGAATCAGTTGTAGAGCTTTAAACCGTGGAATTTTAATCCGTATTTTTGGGGGATAAACTCCCCCGACTTATCTTATTTTATTAATTTGGGTCTATATTTTTCTCAAAGCTATTTTTAGTATTTTTTAAAGAACTTATCGCCAATAGAAGCGTCTTTAATCATTTTATAAATATTGTAAGTTATTATAGCTTTCAATAATCTTAACGGGTCTTTTTTAAACAAACATTATTAGAATAAAAGACAGACAGAGGAAAAAAATGAAGGAACCTAACGACACGGAAAGTGATTCAGAAATTCAAGAACTTTCTCTCAAAAACGATAAAAAACCAGAAATAAGGGAGGATAATATTACTTGGTCCGAAGTCATGATTGGAAATATGATAATGTCGGAAACGGATTTTGGATTAACCTTAGATATGCAAGAAACTTCGATAAAAATGTCCTCCGGAGATCTGGAAGAAACTTTGGAATTCATAGTAAAATCACCAGAAAAAATTAAAATCTTAGTAGACGGATCGACCCAAGCCGACATATCAAGTATTGAAGTCCTGAAAGAGATAGGTAGGAAGATTGAGGAAAAGAACATAGCTTCAGAAAACATTATAAAAGAACTCTTAAAAGGGAAAGACGAAAACTTTTTCACCAAATTCACAGCGTTAGTCACATTGCTAAAACTGACTTTCTTACTAAGGCAAAAAGCTCGTGGAAAAAATACAAAAAACGATTACGAAACAAAAGAAAGAGAAAAAAACGATTCCCAAATAGGGCCGTATTTTTAACAGTTTGAGGGTGTGAAATTGTTTGATTTGAGAATTGGGAAATTTATTCGTTATCAGTTCTGGTATTTGCATCGATACTTTTTATTTTTCAATTTTGGAAAGATTATAAACGGCCTAAAGATAATCATCCAGGATTTATCTGGGGGCTTACAAAAAAGGAGGGAACAAAACAATTGAAAAAATTTCCCCCAGCAAAAATTACGGCGATTGTAACCACAGTTGTACTTATATGCATTCTAATTCAAATTCCTGGAGCTTTAGCTAGTAATCCGGTCGCTGATCCTAATGGTCCTTATTTCATGGATGAAGGGACGACTAAAGATTTGGATGGGACGGGTAGTGTAGATGCTGAAAACTATAACTGGATTATCACAACCGATCCTACTGACGAAGCTTATCTAAAAAAGGCCGACACGGATGAACCCACTTTTCATGCGCCTGAAGAAGTCACTGGGGGAGATAAAACCGTTGATGTTAAGTTGATTGTTACGGATAATGACGGAGATACGGATTCTGAAACGACTAGTGTAACAATTAGAGATTTGTTGAGAGCTAGACCCGGTGAATCTTATCAAGTTGTTGAGAATGACACTGTTACGCTTGACGGTTCGAACAGTAGCGGCGAACCTGATAATTACAGTTGGGTTATTGTGAACGATCCTACTAACGAAGCTTATTTAACTAACGCTGGAGGGGTAGAAGCTGAACTGCATGCACCTCTTGTCGATAGAAACGAAACTGTAGATGTTAGGTTAACAGTTTATAAAAATAATAACTCTCATTCTAAAGAAACTGAAGTTGAAATAAAAGATCCAGTGATTGCAGACCTCAATGGTCCTTATTCCTTGTTTGAAAGAGAAAACACTTTACTATATGGTGATGGAAGTACTGGTTCTAACGGTTCTGAAATCAAAAGTTGGAAGTGGGCAATAATAGACGATCCTACAGAAAATTGTTACCTCAAAAATGCGGATAAGGAAAATGCTAGACTTTTCGCCCCGCAAGAAATAGACAATAATAAGATAATAAAAGTCCGATTAAGAGTGAAAGATCAAAACGATAAATCCGATAGCGAAAACATTAAAATAAAGTTGAAAGACGAACTCCTTGCTCGTCCGAACGGACCCTATGAAGTCATTGAAGGAGAAAACGTTGTACTTGATGGAACTAAGAGTAGCGGTTATATCGAAGAATATAGCTGGATTATAAGCGAAGATCCGACGGGCGGCGCAAAGTTGAACAAAGCAGACAATGAAACTCCTATTTTTATAGCAGACGGAAATGTTGAGACTGCCCAGTGGGTAAAAGTTGAGCTAACTGTTTCAGACGAAAACAACAACACTCACTCAGAGAACACAAAAGTGAAAGTCGAAGACCGGCTAACATCCAAACCAGGGGGACCATATCACGTAGTCGAGAATCAAAGCATAGAACTTGACGGGAAGGGAAGTGAAGGCGATAATATAAGCTTTAACTGGGAAATAACTGACGATCCGACAGGACAAGCATACATAACAGAGAAAAACACATCCACTCCAACTTTTCATGCCTTAGACGGGCTAGAAAACGAAAAAACCGTAAAAATCAGGTTAACAGTAACAGACGGAGAAAACGACAATGACTCCGCAACCACAGAAGTCATGATTAAAGACGCGCTTATAGCACGGCCCAACGGCCCTTATGAGGTTACAGAAAATCATACTCTTGAACTTGACGGTGCGAAAAGTAGTGGTGATATTAAGAATTTCAATTGGATCATTAAAGACGACCCTACGGGAGAAGTAAGAATAACGGAAAACGATACATCCACCCCTGTATTTCACGCCCCCGAGACAGTGGGAAATCCTGAAACAGTGAAAGTTAAATTGTTAATATCTAATGATTTGGACTCCGACTTCAAAACAACAGAAGTAAAAGTGAAACCTTCCATTATGCCCCCCGCTTCCCCTCAAAATCTCAAAGTGGAGGGAAGTACAAACCCGACAAATATCAAAACTCCAAAACCTACATTTTCATCAAAATATGTCGTTGCAAATAATGCCCCAGCCTCCAAAGTCCAAATTCAGATGGGGACAACCGAAAATGGTCACAATGTATGGGACTATACTAAAGAAAACATCACGGTCTCCCCGGATAATAGGTATGAAATAAGTTATAATGGTAGTACACTTGAAGCAGGAAGGACCTATTATTGGCGGATGAGATACTACGCCAACGGCATCTGGGGAGACTGGTCTGACGGAACAGCTCAACTCGACATGGCTTCCTTAAAAACAATCATAAATAATGTAACAGACGGTCAAGAAAGAGATATAGTATATATCCTCTTTAAAGCCTCAACAAAAAGTGCAGCTTCAAGCCTAGAAGATGCCGATACAAATTCTGCCGCTAAGGTAATTGAAGAAGCAGTCACAGTCAGAAAATCAGATACGGGCAATATCCTTGAAACTATGAACCTACAAGCAAGAGTAGAAATACTATTAGAGGTCTTTAATCTTGAACATACACCAGCTAAAGCTGCCGATTTACTAGAATCCATGAATACTGAAGAAGCGGCAAAAACAGTGAGAACCCTACTAAAACAAGAGGAGTTTGAAGAGTTAAACAAAATTTTCGAAGAACTGTCGGGAACAGTAAAAGATGAGATATTCGAATCGGATATCCTTGACAAAGAAGAGAAAAATAAGTTACTTTCAAAACTTTCCGAAAAAGCGAAAGAAGACATGACATACAAAACTGGAGGCGGGGGGCTCAACTGGCTTCTGATAGGAGGAATAGTTGCAGGAGCTGTAGCTGCCGTTATAGTATTGTTAATTTTCACCGGCGAGATAGAACTAGAAAGTGGAAAGAAAGAGGAGAAAAAAACAGAAAAAGGCAAAAAAACACCTAAAAAAGAAAAATGGGCAGATATTATCAAAAAATTCTTGAAATCAGGACGAAAACAAGCGGGGATAAAAACAGAGATGCCCGTCAGACAGGCTGTCAAATCTGTTAGATCTACGATTAAAGAATTGGGTGGCGAAAATATAGTTGGAGCGGAACAGAGAGAAGGTAAGCTTTATCTAGTCAGAAAATCTTAGAAACCCAAAATAAAATGTATTTAATGATGGAAGGTATTCGCAAAAAGTTAATTAAGTAATGCATCGGGGCTCACCGGAGGACTTGTAAAGATGTTAATAACTTGAAAACAATGCAAGAGAGGGTGAAAGTTTGTTTTTAGAGGGAAATAAAGCGCTGATTTTACTCATCGGATTGATTTCAGTTATCCTACTTGTCGGCAGTATCTTCGTTTTCGTCACAAGACCCGAAGCCACAATACAGTTTGAATCTGATGGGGAAGAAATTATAATGAGTCATAAGGGTGGAGACGATCTTCTTTGGGAGGAATTGATGATTTCAGTTACTGAAGGTAGAGATAGTAACCCTGTTTTTATAAACCCTACATCCGGCAACGGATATGCCCTGGGAGAAGACAATCAGCCTTTAAATGCACAAGATTCTGATGACAAAATCCAGAGGGGCGAAGCAATGAAAATCTATCGTACCTCAAATAAAGGATCAGAGTTAGTCACTAGCAAATACTACCACATAGTAGTAAAATACAAATCAACCACAGATACCGTAATCACAGACAAGAACGTATGGCTAAGTCCTGAATACGGATAAATAATCCAAAACCAATCCACCTTAAGCATAACTAAGGCCACTAATTCTTTTTCTAACACTCTCAACTGCCCTTTTCCCAATCTAAACGGGTTAGAAAAGGTTTACAAAATAAAACACATATAGAATTAGAAAAAGTTCAACACCGTATTTATAAGTAGTTGATAATAGATGGTATTCTCCCAAGAGCGAGGACAAGTCGCAGTTACAGCCGCACTTGTTGCCATAGGTATTGCTGTCCTTTTCTTCATCACATGGTATCCAAACTACATGGCATCAGAAATCCACAAAACCGAAGCCAAAAACATGGAGGAAATCTCCGATAAATTTTCAAAAATCGGAAAAGAAATAGAAAACCTCCAAGAAGAAGAAACCATAAGCATATCCATCCCAATGCGAACAGAAGCTGGCCCCTTAATACCAAATGCGGGGAGTACAGGAAG
>CAYSUV010000115.1:0-4890 GCA_964434275.1 Hadarchaeota archaeon (SeqCode)
TGTTCAGGCATCGTATCACTTCAACGGCACGTATAACGAACTTCTAGTAGCCCCGATACCAGGAGTGCTGTGTTCTACCTTCCTCCGCGTCAAAGCGAACTCTCCCAATCTATGCCCTACCATTTCAGGTTCGACCTCAACGGGCACAAAAGTTTCACCATCATACACGCCAAAACGTAGCCCAACCATTTCAGGAACTATAATCATATCCCTACAATGAGTCCGAATAAATTCTTCTTCAGGAGTCTCTTTTTCACTTACCTCTTTAACCCGGTCTAAAAGCTTTCTTTGCCTCGGAGGAAGCCCTCTCTCCAAAACCCTCCTCTTTTTCGCCGGTAATAATTCTGCAAATTTTTCTATCGACATATCTTGTAATTCTGACAAATCATATCCTCTATATTTAAACTCTTTAGCCATAATCCTCACTTCTTTCCAGTTCTTCTAGCGCTTATAAGTCCTATTTTTTGCCCTGGCGGAGCATCCCGCCTGACAGTCCGAGGTCTACCAGCATGTCTACCTCGACCACTCCCGAAAGGATGATCGACCGCATTCATTGCAACACCTGATACGCGTGGATATATCTTGCCTTTTGATTTTTTCGCATAGTGTCTATTCCCGGCCTTTACGAAAGGTTTTTCCTTTCTACCGCCACCGGCCACCACACCTATAGTCGCCCTGCATTTAGGATTAAATGACCTAACCTCGCCGGAGGGTAGTTGAACAACAGCTTGACCGACATCATGAGCTAGTAGAGTAGCGTTTGTTCCTGGTGCACGAGCGAATTCTCCACCTTTTCCGGGTTGTGATTCGATATTATAGATAAATGTTCCTTCGGGTATTTCTGAAAGCGGTAAAGTATTCCCAGGTTCAATAGGTGCTGAGATGCCTGCCTCTATCTCGTCTCCGACTTTTATTCCCTCAGGTGCTAGTATCCTTCTTTCTTCACCGTTCTCATACCTTATTCTTACAATAGGGGCGTTTCTTCCTGGTTCATGAGTGATATCTACTACTCTAGCCGTGAGTTCTTCCTCTTCGGGAAGTTCCAATTTATTTTTTCTCTTCGATGTTCTTCCTTTATAGGTCGGGGAGCCTCTCCCAATCCGTTGCGCTCTTGTTCTCTTTCCCATTCTAGAACACTCCTAATCTTGCTGCTATCTCATCAGCATTATATTCAGATGATAGTTTAACAAAGGCACGTTTTTCTGCCTTTGGGGTAATCTGAGTGTTAACATCTTCTACCTCCACATCAAACAACATTTCGACGGCCTTTTTTATCTCTCTTTTATTCGAATCTTCAGATACAATAAAAACAAGCTTGTTCTCCTCTTCAATCAATCTTACTGCTTTTTCGGTAATCCTTGGATGAACAATTACTTCATGCGGATCTTTCAATTCGAAAACCTCCTATTTATCTCCTCTAAAGCCGATTCAGACCAAACTGTAAGTCTAGCTGGAGATCCGCCAGGGGCTAAGTGTTCAGAGTTAAGTTCTTCCACCAAAACGACCTCTACTCCAGGAAGATTGCTAGCTCCTCTCATTATTCCCTTATCCTCCGAGACTATTATTAGAGGACCTACCCCTTGCTTATATTTTCTTCCTCGAGATTTTCCTTTTCCAGATCGGATGTTCCGACCGTTTTTGATTCTTTCTATATCTTTCCATACTCCAAGTTCCTCGAAAGTTTCTTTAACTTCTTGAGTTTTCTTGATTTCTTCTAACTCATCTTCAACCACTATCGGGAAACTCTCCACTCCGTTAACTTTGTGTCCCCGAGAAGAAACAAGATTTGATTCCTTAGTCGCAGAGATTGCACTTCTAAGAGCTAAATTTTTCTCTTTCTTGTTTATCCCTTCAGATCTTTTCTCTTCAGATTTAGGTGGATGAGCTCTTCTACCACCTACTGTGAAAGGTGCCCAAGCGGCTCTACCTGCTGCATGATATCTACGCCCTTGAATCCTCCGTACCCTTGTCTGTCCCGAACCTTTCGGCGGTGTTTCAGCTGTCGTCTTCATACCAGCTCTAGAGTCTGCACCTTTCGGCTGTATTTTTGAACTCTGAGAAGATAATACTGATTTTTTTACCACATCAGGCCTTATATTTTCTCTAAAAACACTAGGCAGTGTTACATCTTCTTTCTCCTCACCTTCTATCGATTTTATTTTTGTTTTCATCTTAACTTCCTCCTTGCTGAGAGCTAGTATCTATATATGTGATATCGGGTGGGCTTGTAGGTACTCCTTCTTTCGCCCTCATAGGTTTCCTCAAGAAAATAAGTCTTTTCGTAGGACCTGGTACGGATCCTTTTATAATCACAAAATCGTTTTGAATTTCACCAAATCTTAAGAACCCTCCCTTAGGTGTAACCTCTTTACCATCCTCTCCCAGTTTCAAAATCCTTTTATTATGTTCCATCCTTTGATGGTACCCTTCTTGTCCAGAAGTAGGAACTGTACGCATAATTCGACTTGGCCTCCAAGGACTCAAAACTCCAGTATGTCGCCTCGCTTGTTGAACTTTTCTCGGCTGAACTTTCACACCCCAGCGTTGGACTGGGCCTTCAAATCCTTTCCCTTTTGTTATTGCAAAAATGTCAGTGTAATTACCTTCGTCGAATGTTTCTGAAAAACTGATTTCATCACCTAAAACCTCTTTTGCGTATTCCCACTTCTCTTCTGTCGAATCCCCACCGAGTTGTAACTCCATAACTTCCGGTTTTTTCTTCGGTACTGAACTCAACCTAGGTTGAGTATGAAATAAGACTACTACTTCTTCAACTTCACCTTCTTCAAAGAATCTTTCCGCATTTTCAAAAGCAGTTTCCTGATCATAATCGTCAGGTATTTTCACAGTTTTTTCCAAATCTTCATCCCGGTCTTTCGTCCAAACTTCAGTCAGAGCTTTTTCCCCTTCGAAATCTTTTCCATATAACCTAATCCCGCAAATACGAATCGGGGGGACCTCCAAGATAGTCACCGGAACATTAATCTCTTGCCCCTCCGTCCTCCTCCCCGGATTGTCATCTATCATGAAAACATGAGACATGCCCGCCTTATACCCAGCAAAACCCAATAGACCTACTTCCTCCTCCTCTGGCCAAGTTCTCACTCTGGGTTTTTGGCTAGTTGCTCGTTTTTTAGGGGTATATGCTAGCGATCCCCTTCTCGGGTGTTCTTTTTCTGGCATGGTTAGTTCCTCCTGACTAGTATGTTCAAAACCGCAAGGGTTGCGGCAAGCGCTTCTTCGGAGCGGACTGTTTCTGCCCCTTGTTCAGGGACCGAATTTATCATGTAATGAAACAGGTCGCCAGGATCGACGCCCTGTCCCTCACATATTTCGAAGAGTCCGTCGTACGGACCTCCGAACGCTACAGTCAGGACTTTTCCTTTATCGTTCGACTTTATTCCCTCCACGGCCTCATATAAATTTTCCCCGTGTCGGGATGTTCCAATCTTATAGTCCGCTTTTGCCTTTTTTAAACTCTGGGCGAGGTTTTTAGTTTTTTCGACCTCGTATCCCCAGTATTGTGAAATATCCTTTTTTCCTAATATTTGAACCTTCCTTTTATTTCCTCCTATTTTCCCCCCTAATTTAACCGTAAAACGCGCTCCTTCCTCCAATTTTTCGTCTAAAACTCCTTTTTCAGGTAATCCTAAATTAAAAATAGATTCTCCGCCCTCCGTACCAGTCACGACAGCTTCTCTAACATCTCCCTCTTCATTCTTCTCATTTTTAAGTGGGTGGTGAGGAGTTCTCAAGGGGGGTAATACCCCAACAAATTGAAGCTCCTCCATATAAGGAAATAGATCTTTTCTCAGATATTGGGGAGTCTCCATATATCTGAGCAGATTCACAATAATAGAAAACTCTTCTTCAACATTATCAACCCTTCCAGTTTCATCATCATAAACAAAAACCTTATCCACTCTAAATATAGCTAAAAAACGACCCACTTGTCCAACTTTTAAAGTCTTCATACGGAGTTTCGAAAAATCCGCCACGAGAGAGACCGGCAAATGAACAGAAAGAGAATCCATAACCATCAAAACACACAACTACGAATCAACCTTTCGCTACACCCATAGGTCTCAACCGGGCTACTAAATCCCCTATCCCAGCTTCATCACTAACCTTAACCACCGAATCAACATTTTTATAAGCTCCCGGAGCTTCCTCGGCTATTACCGAACCGTGAGTGGCCCTAACATAAATATTATCCTTGTTCCAAAGCTCATCCTTGACGTCTTCACCCCAAAACTTGCTCTTCGCACCCGTCCTACTCATCCTACGACCCGACCCATGGGCTGTAGAAGAGAAAGTTTCCTCTTCTCCTTGTTCTGTACCTACGAGAACATAGCTCGCAGTCCCCATATTCCCAGGAATAATAACAGGTTGTCCAACATCCCGATATTTTTCCGGCACATCTGAGTGACCAGGCGGAAAAGCCCTAGTTGCTCCTTTCCTATGGACACAAAGTTTCTCTCTGTTACCGTCTATTTTATGTTCCTCAAATTTTGCTATATTATGAGCTACATCATAAATAATTTCCATCCCTAAATCTTCTGCATCCTGATCGAAATAATTCGAGAAGGTTTTCCTAACCCAATGCGTTATCATTTGTCTATTAGCCCAAGCAAAATTAGCAGCGCAAGCCATTTGTTTTAAATAATCCTGACCTTCTTCAGACTTGATTGGAACATTCACAAGTTCTCTATCCGGCAAATCTATACCATACTCTTTCGCGGCCTTCTCCATTCTTCGCAAATTATCAGAACAAACTTGATGACCAAACCCCCGTGACCCAGTATGTATCATAGTCATAACCTGGCCTTCATGTGAAATGCCGAATTTTTCAGCAACATCTCGACTATAAATCTCATCAACATATTGAAC
>CAYSUV010000116.1:0-4876 GCA_964434275.1 Hadarchaeota archaeon (SeqCode)
CGACAAACAATCAGGCGGAAAGAGCCATACGAGAACACGTTGTGCATCGGAAAATAATCGGCGGACTCAGAAACCAAAAAGGTGTAAAAATTCACGAAACGATCATGACCCTTCTAACCACGTGGAAACAACAAAATCAAGACCCATACCAACAAATGGTAAAAACCGTAAAGTGCTAAACACCTACGTCTATTTTTATCTAAAAAGGGTCCACTAGCTATATGTTTGAAGTTGAGTTTTTCAAGGTTTATTTTGTGGTGTGTGATCGTAGGTCTTTTTCGTTGATGTGCGGGTCTACTTTTTCAGGGTATTCTTTGCCGATTTGTCCGAGAGCGTCGGCGGCTTTTCCGCGAGCCCATCCGTGACTGTCTTTCAAAAGTTCGGCTATTTCGCTGATGTGTGGTTCTATCAGTTCAGGTTGTTCCACTCCAATTTGTCCGAGAGCCAGAGCGACATGTCCTCGAACCAGTCCGTGACTGTCGTTTAGAAGCTCCGCCATTTTGCCGATGTGTGGTTCTATCAGTTCAGGTTGTTCCACACCAATTTGTCCGAGAGCCAGAGCAGCTTTTTCACGAGCCGACCTGTCTTTATCGTTCAAAAGCTCCGCTATCTCGTCAATGTGAGGATTTACTTTTTCAGGATATTCCTCACCAATATGGCCAAGAGCATCAGCAGCCTTTCCACGAGCCTTCCCATAACTATCGTTCAACAATTTTGCAATTTTGCTAATATGTGGTGCTACTAGGTCAGGTTGCTCTTCACCAATTAGTCTAAGAGCCCGGACAGCATGTTCACGGGCTTCCTCTTCATCACTTTTCAATAAATCAACCATTTCGCCAATGTTTGATTTGGCTTTTTCCGGACTCCTCTTAGCTCTTTTATTCAGTTCCTCAGCTCTGTCACCATCACTTTTACCAAACGAGTTCATGAAACCATCCAAGAAAAAATTATTATTGTTAACGTTTATTTTTCTATTCATGACTTTACACAAGTTAAAATATCTGAACCGTTCTTCGAGCCAGGACAATTTTTCGAAAAGCTTCTCCATCTCACTCATCCTATCCGTTAAAAAAAGATTATTCCCATCAAACCAGTAAGAGTACAGAGATTCACTTATTTTTTATCTTCTAGTTTGCGACTTTTGAGTTGGGTTTTACACTCCCTGCATTGGTATTTTTCCGGATGTTTGATTAGTTTGGACTTTCTCTTTCTGTGCCATTTGTTTCCGCACTTGGGACAGTAGGCGACATATTTGTAGTCTTGTCTTCCTTTTCTCCTAGAGCGTTTCTTCGTCTCTTCCTCTGATGGGGGTTCCCATCCCAGTTTTTCCATGATCTTGTCCGTGAACAGGTCGCGAGAAAGTTGAGAGTAAAAGTTCACCGAACGCATCCCACCATTATGATCCACACCGATCGCGTGGATCGCCTCATGCACTAGCGTCTTCCTAGCAACCTTGAGGTTTTCCATCTTCCTATTATTGGCCCCAAAATGAACCTCATCCTCGCCCCTCTTACACCTGGCAGTTTTCATATCTGGACGGAAAACCAACTCATAGTCTAACTCATCCTCCAGCTCGGAATCCTTCAAAACTTCAAACAACAAATCCGGCAATTTTTCCCTCAACAACTCGAAATCTTCCCGAAGCTGGTCCTCTGAACCCTTTCTTTTTCCGTTTTTCCCATTCAACTTAATCCCTTCTTCACGCTTCCATCATTTTGCCGGATAAGCCCTATAATTGGACAGTTTCCATTCTGCAATCTCTGTTGGAAAATACCCAGTTTGTGAAATTTATCTCTTCCAACCTTGACTCATTCTGTACTATCCTTTCCACCCTTCACCACACTTTCCACGATGGGACCGACTAAGAACAGGAAGAAGAGAAAGAAAAGATAGTACAGCCTCGGATCAAAATAGCCTAGGAAGCCGAGAAATCCTAACCATCCAAGATGTCCGTAATTAAAATCCATCACAATCTCCTTAAAAACTCCTCACTTTAAAATTCTGTGAGAAAATCCTCTTAGAACTCTCTACTTTTGGATCGCTTTAGAGAGAATCTTCACTTTGAGTTTTTAGAAGTGCTCTATAAACTCTAAACACTTGTTTACTAATTTTTTCCATGTTCCATATGATTAGAGTTAGTAATGTGAGTATGGTTATAATTAAGATGATTGTTGGTATGGCTAGTTGTGGAGTTATCGTTGTGAGTGTGATGAATAATATTGTTGAGTTTCCTCCTAAGTGTGCCATGATTGCAGCTGTTAGATTATTGTTCCAATTCCACAGGTAGAGGGTTGTGTAAAGTAAGCCCCCGAAAATTTTCAATTCTGGACTTTTCGCGTGAATCCAAGCGAATATAAAAACCGAACATAAAACCGCCAAAACTTTAAACTTCAAACCTTCCCCGATCTCTAAAACCTCATTCACCAAATAACCTCGAAACAAAGTCTCCTCAAACAATGGCGCAACCAAGAGCATCCCCAAAATCCTAGAACTTGAAAACGCTGAATAAAACCCGGAGTTAAACCACCAAGTAAACAACCCCACAAACACACCACTCGAAAAACCAATAACGATTTGCCGATAACTTTTCCCAAAACCTAAAACATTCACAACCTTCTCATGAACATACTTCACTCTAATCAGAGAAATAAAACGCCACACAACTCCGACCGAAAGAAAAACTACAATCAAAACCCCATAATTAGAAGAAAGACGAAAAAACCAAGACTCAAACAGAGGATTACCAGACCAAAACCAAGTCGGAATAGTCAACAAACCCAAAACAATCAAAATCGACTTCAACTCACGAAAACTAATCCTGGACAAGCCAAAACCTCCCTTTTGCTTTCATTTATTTAGAATAATCTCATAACTTATGCTATTTTTAACTGAAATCCACTAATATACTCCTTTACTACGGTTATCTCGTAGAAATAAATCAATCACCCTAGATAATTACTGTGCGGGATGGTAAAATCCTTTAGACAAGAACTAGATAATCAAATCAGAGGAGAGGGGAGGGGATAATTCATGTCTGTTTCAAAAGAAGCGACATGCTCAATCTTTGTAAATTCTAGAAAGTGTACCGGGTGTGGAGAGTGTATTGAAGTGTGTGATGAGGACGCTATCTCAATCCATGATATTAGATTCACGGATCGAGAAGCATGCACTTGTTGCGGCGATTGTGTTGAGGTCTGTCAGCAAGGAGCTCTGACAATGCTCGCGAAAACATCAAAACCAAACACAATCTAAATCCAACTTAAAATTAAAAATAATACCCACTAGAATCCTTTTTTAAACTAGTGATAACTAATTTATTCTTTCAAATTATTTCTGCAACACCCTACAGGTCTGCAAGCCTTTGGTCTATCGATAAGATCTTGAACGGCTTTTTCCCTGTCTACTTCTCCTTGTCTCACTTCTTCAGGCAAATATTTCAAAGTCGGAATTTTTCCAATCGGCGAGTTATGATTTTCCAAATATTTCACCAGCTTGTCATGCCTGTTTTTCAAGGATTTCAACTCGATAAGACCCTTTTCAGTAAGTGTGGTAAGATTTTTCCTGTGCTTTTCACAATTCTCATATTCAGGTTTCGTTCTCTCTAAAGAACCTTTCAAAGCGTGCAATTCCCTATGCTCTCCCAAAATATGTTGTAAACACATCAAATCCGGATCAATCATCCACATCCTCATAATTTATACTTCACTCCCACACTCTAAATTCAAACAACACGTATCTATAACTCTGCCTATTGTTTTTAGATTGGTTTCGACAAGTTTTCCAAAGCACTTTTTTAGAACCATTTTTTTCTACGCAATCTTTGTATACGTGGAGAAAGTAAAATTATTTGTGAAATTTAAGAGGAGGTGAGATTTTGGCTGAACCTGTTTTTGAAATTTTTAAAGATAAGAAAGATAGGTACCGTTTTCGATTGAGAGCAAAAAACCAAGAGATTATTGCTGCGAGTCAAGGATATTCAAATAAGCAAGCTTGTAGAAAGGGTATCGATTCTATAAAGAATAATGCTTCCAAAGCTGATGTGGTTGAAAAAGGCAAAGACGAGATAAAAATATGGAGAAAAGGAGATATAGAGGTTGATTCTACGACTGAAGGAGTTGTAGGATTTGATTCTACAACTGTTATTTTAGTATTTTCATCGTTTGTGCTGCTTATCTTAGCTATTCTATTGGCAACCTTTTAAAACTGGAAATAAAGTTAGACTCTCCAAACTTTTTACTCAAATGCGAAAAGTTCACAATCGTTTTTCTAAATAAAAAACTAGAATATTCTTTTCGCTGGAGTGTTCATGAAAAATACTTGTTTAGAATAGGTAAAACTATCAAATTCGCCGGAATTATGAGCGCTGCGGTTCCTAGAACGATTAACCAGTCGTAAAGACCTAGAGCTGTGGTTTCGAAGATACCTTGTATCGGTGGCAGATAAACTATAGCAAACTGCATTAGGATAACCCCTCCAACTGATGCTAACAATGATTTGTTTTGAGTTTTTATTTGCCAGAAGTTCTTGTCCAGAGCTCTACAATTGAACACGTTAAACACTTGAAAAGCTGCAAAAGTCGTGAAAGCCATAGTTTTCGCTTCTTCCAACGGAACCGTCTCTAGAACTCTTGTAAAGAGAACCAGAGTGCTCACCCCCATAATCGTAGCCATTACACCTATCCAAACCATCATCTTTCTCGAAAGAATATCCTCGTCAGGGTCACGAGGCGGATTATCCATAATATCAGGTTCCGGCGGTTCCAAACCCAAAGAAATAGCCGGAGGACCGTCCATAATCACATTAATCCACAAAATCTGAACCGGATTCATAGGAATAACCAAACCAAGAAAAGTAGCGCTACTAATAACCAAAATCG
>CAYSUV010000117.1:0-4875 GCA_964434275.1 Hadarchaeota archaeon (SeqCode)
CCCTCAACCATTAGTGAAATATTCGGGAGAATTAGGATTCGATGTATTAATTCCGTTAGAAGATGTTCAGACCGGAACTTCTGAAGATTTGAGTTTCCTCTCAAACCTTCAAGACGAGTTAACGAAATACGCTTCTGAATATGTTCAATCGAATAGTTCCTTCCGTACTCAAGATAATAGATCTCAAATTAGGTTTCTAGGAGAAATGGGCACCTGTCTCCTTACCGAGCGTCGATGGAGAAGAGGTCTTCTCCTCGCGCCGATGAGTCTCCATCCTAGCTCGGGGCTTGCATCTGTTCCGCTTCTTCCTAACGAAATATCAGAATTTTCCGTAATCGAAGCCACTCCTGAAAAGGCTCATCCTAGAGATTGGAATGTAGCTCGAAGAGAAGCGGGGGTTGAACCCGAGATTACTGCTGGGGCAATGTCTAGAAGTTCTGTTTCGAAAGCGTAAGTCTAAATTTGAGTACATGAGTATTCTAAATAGATTTGTATGAGTAGTTTAGAGTCTAGAATTGAGAATTTGAAATCTTCAGAAGTTGAGGAGGAAGTTAATAAGAGAATCGATGAGTTTGAGATGATTGGTTGTGAAGGGGATGAACGTTGGTTTTCGGAGTTATCTTTTTGTGTTTTAACGGCTAATTCCTCTGCTCAGTTAGGTATAGACATACAAGAGGAGATGGGGTCAAGGGGTTTTATTGACCTTCCTCTTTCAGATTTGCGAGATAGGCTTGAAGAGTTGGGCCACCGTTTTTATAACACTAGAGCTGAGTATATTGTAGAAAATAGGGAGTTTTCCGATAATATCAAGAGTATTGTTACTAGTTTTTCTAGTTCTAGAGCTGCTCGCGAATGGTTGGTTGAAAATGTTATGGGTATCGGGTATAAAGAGGGTAGTCATTTTTTGAGGAATGTTGGTTACGGGAATGTGATGATTGTAGATAGGCATATTTTGCGTATTTTGTGTCGTGAATGTATTTTGGAGGAGGAGCCTAACACTTTGACAAAAAAGAGGTACCTAAATATTGAAGAGAAGGTTGAAGATTTGGCGGATAGAACTAATCTTTCACTTGCTGAAGTTGATCTCTATTTGTGGTATATCGAGACAGGTAAAATCTTAAAATAGCTTTTTACTATTTCTCTTCTTTTATATGTTTCAAGTCAATAATTACAACCGATTCACGAAAGGAAGTACTGATAACAAAAGGGTGTTTAAAGTTTCGAGGTTGAAAACATGAAGCATGTAGTAGTTATTGGGGATGGGATGGCCGGATATCCTTTGAAAGAGTTGGAGGGAAGAACGCCTCTTCAGGTTGCGGATACTCCTAGTATGGATTGGATAGCTTCAAATGGTAGAACCGGTCGATTGAAAAATGTTCCGGATGGGATGGAAGCCGATTCTGATGTAGCGATAATGTCGATACTGAGTTATGATCCTAAGAAATATTATACAGGGAGGGGTCCTTTAGAAGCTGCCGGTATGGATATCGAGTTGGAAGAGGGGGATATAGCTTTTCGGTGTAATCTGATTACTATTCAGAATGGTTTAATTGAAGATTATTCTGCCGATCACGTTTCGACTGAGGAGGCTGAAGAGTTGATAGGTGCAGTTTCGAGAAATTTCAGTAATATCGGAAAGTTTTATGTGGGGGTTGATTATCGTCATCTTTTCGTGTTGGAGGATAAAGATAACGAGTTTGGAAAGATAACTTCTTATGCCCCCCATAAGCATGTGGGAGAGGAAGTAGAAAGTTATCTTTTAGAGCCCAAGGAGTTGGATATGGCAAAGACTTTGAATGAGATGATGATGGACTCGAAGAACGTTTTGGATAATCACCCGATAAATAAGAAGAGAGTAGAAAGGGGGGAGGGGCCGGCGAATGCTATTTGGGTTTGGGGTCAGGGAAAGGAACCTGATATGGAGCCTTTGAGTGAAAAGTATGGGGTAAGTGGTGCTGTTATTTCTGCTGTGACTTTGGTTAAGGGGTTGGGTGTTTGTGCGGGTATGGATAAGATAGATGTTCCTGGTGCTACTGGTTATTATGATACTGATTATGAGAATAAAGCGGAATATGGGTTGAAGGCTCTTGAGGATAATGATCTTGTTTTAATTCATGTTGAAGCTCCTGATGAGGCGGGTCATTCCGGTGATTTGGAGAATAAAATTAGGGCTATTGAAAATCTTGATGGTCTTATAGTTAAGCGTGTTAAGGAAGAGTTGGAAGGAAAAACCGATTTTTCGATTTCGGTTATGGCTGATCATCCAACTCCGATAAAGGTTAAGGATCATGTAAAGGAGCCAGTTCCTTTAGCTATTTACTCTACGAAAGATGATAGGGATGATACTGAGAAATTTGATGAAGAGTCGGTTCAAAAAGGAGTTTTAGGTACTTTGGATGGATTTAAATTTATGGAAGAATTGTTTTAACTTATAAAATGCTATTTTTTCCCGTAGAATCAATAGAGAAAAACCACATAAGTATGAAGTCTTTACAGCCATATAACTCGGTGATAAAATGAGAGCTAGAATAGAAATGGAACTAGAAGATACCCCTGGACAGTTGGTCAAAGTTCTTGACCCTATTTCTAGATACGGTGCTAATATTCAGAACGTGGTTCACAAGAGAGAGGAGTTGACTCCACTGGGGAAAGTGCCGGTAACTGTAATTTTGGAAGTTAAGGAAAAAGGAGTATTGGACGAGATTCTTGAAGAAATAGAAGAGGTAGGGGCTAGGATAACCAGAGTAGGGGAGGAAGAGGCGGCGGTAAGAGCTGTTTTACTTCTCGTTGGGGATATTATCAAAACTGATATTCGAGATTCTGTGGAAAGGTTGAATTCGATAGAAGGCGCAAAAGTTTCCGATTTGAATCTGGCGATTGGAGATTCTGGGGAGGAATCATCGGCTCGAATAATAATTTGGGCTATTACTCAGGAGAGTCTACAAACTGCAATTTCAAAGTTGAAAGAAATTGCTGAGGAGAAAAATCTTCTTTTAATAGAGTCTTTAGAGGGAGTTTGAATGAAGATATCGCTGATTGGATTCGGTAATCTTGGAAAGGGACTAGCTGATGTGTTGCGAGAGAAGGAGGGTTACTTAAAAGAGAATTCAGGCGTCTTTTTGGAAATTGTTGCCGCTGTAGATTCTGGTGGTGCGGTTATAAGTGAAGAGGGAATCGATATCGAAGATTTATTAAATGCTTCTAAGAAAGAGGGTTCTATTTCTGAACACATGGAAGGAGGGGAGAAGAACACCTCGGCTTTGGATGTTATCAAGGAAGTAGATTCCGATGTGATGGTGGAACTTACCCCTACGAGTATTGAGGATGGAGAACCTGGACTTACTCATATAAAGGAGGCTATGAGTCTTGGGAAGCACGTTGTGACTGCGAATAAGGGTCCTTTGGTCGTTGCTTTTAATGAATTGGAGGATTTGGTTGAGAGTTCTGGATTAGAGTTTAAATATTCGGCGACTGTGGGTGGAGCTATGCCGATTCTTGGTTTGGCTAAGGGACAAATGTCTGGGGATAGTATTTCTGAAATTAGAGGGGTTTTGAATGGAACTACTAATTATATTCTCACCCGCATGTCTGAGGAGGGAGCTCCTTTTGATGTTGTTTTGAATGAGGCTCAAGAATTAGGCATTGCTGAGGAAGATCCCACACTAGACATTGAGGGTATTGATACTGCTGCGAAGGTGACTATTCTCGCTAATGCGCTTTTGGATTGCAGTGTTAAGCTTGACGATATAGAGGTGGAGGGTATAACTAGGATAGGTCCGGAGGTCACTCAGTTGGCTAGAGAGACAGGGAATGAAGTAAGATTGGTCGGTATTGCGAATTCGGATCGTTTGGAAGTTGCACCTAAACTTGTATCTTCTGGAAATCCTTTAGTTGTAAAGGGGTCTCTTAATTCAGTAACATTGAAAACTGACCTTGCCAAAGAAATAACTATTACAGGATTTGGTGCTGGTCCGAGAGAGACTTCAAGCGCTCTTCTCGGGGATATAGTTAATGTTTACAAAAATGTGGAGGAATGAAGATGCGATACGAGTGTATTAGTTGTGGGAGAACTTTCCCTACTTCGAGAAGTTTGTATACTTGCCCTGATTGTGGTTCGCTTTTGGAGATAGAGTTAGATCTTGAGGAAGTGAAGGAGGATATTGATAAAAAATCTTTAGAAGAAAAGTGCGTAACGGCTTGGAAATATGAATCTTTACTGCCCGTTGAAGATAAATCGAAGATTGTGAGTTTAGACGAAGGGGGGACTCCGCTTTATAATTGTGAGGACTTGGCCGAGGAAATTGGTTTGGATGAGCTTTATGTTAAGTTTGAAGGGGGGAATCCGACGGGTTCTTTCAAGGATAGAGGGATGACAGTGGGTGTGACGAAGGCTTTGGAGTATGGTGTACATACTGTGACTTGTGCCTCTACGGGAAACACTTCTTCCTCATTAGCAGCGTATTCTGGGAAGGCCGGCCTTGACTGTTTGGTTTTAACGCCGAAAGGGAAAGTGGCATTGGGAAAGCTTGCTCAAGCGGCTATTCATGGGGCGAAAATAATTGCTATTAAGGATAATTTTGATAAGGCTTTGCAATTAGTTAGAAAACTTACCAGAGAAAGGGATGATATTTATTTACTGAACTCGGTGAATCCTTTCAGACCCCAAGGCCAGAAGACTATTGGTTTTGAGATTTCTGATCAGTTAGGGTTCACTTCCCCTGATAGGATAACGGTTCCGATGGGTAATTGTGCTAATATTTGGGCTATTTACAAGGGTTTTTACGAGTTTAGAGAGATTGGGTTGGTTGATAAAATTCCGAATATGACGGGAATTCAGGCTGAGGGTGCAAGTCCGGTTATAGAAGCTGTGAAAAG
>CAYSUV010000118.1:0-4852 GCA_964434275.1 Hadarchaeota archaeon (SeqCode)
ATTACGAATTTTTGCTTATTAGAAATGGAATATTAAAAAAAGAATTCAATTGGTATTTCGATTCGATGGGTTGATAAATTGTATTTCAACAAAAAAGAAATCATCGCAATGATATTACCCGGATTATTACTTTTCTCGATGTTATCCCTAGCCGTTCAAGACCCATTGAAAATGGGGCCTAGCGCTAGTGAATTCACTGAGGAGGACCGTATTGAGTTTGATGAGAATGCTCCCGTGAAGAAACAGGTTGATCAGATTCTTTCTCAAATGACTTTGGAAGAGAAAGCCGGTCAGATGGTTTTTGCATCCTTCAAATCTTATGATAACACTCCTTCTAAAATCGTTAAGGAATGGATCAGTGAGGACAAGGTCGGTTTTTTACGTTTGCGTGACGGGCCTGAGCCTGGGGACACTGCTGAGCTTTTGAATCAGATTCAAGAGTGGGCGATGAATTCTGATCCACCTATCCCTATAATAATATATATGGATTCTATTCATGGAATTAGCTACATTCAAGATGCAACTATCTATCCGCATGCGATAGGTTTAGCGGCCACGGATAATCTAGAATTAATAAAAAAGCTTGGAAATATTCATGCTCAAGAATCGAGAGCTGTTGGAATCCATGAATCATGCTCCCCCACTGCTGATGTGGCTACAGAGCCGAGATGGGGTAGGGTACAAGCCACCTACGGTGAAAATTATGAATTCGTCTCTAAGGCGGTTAAAAACACCGTGCAAGCATTCCAAGGTGATAATATCAATGAAAATTCTATTATGGCAATCACAAAACACTTCCCCGGAGCTGGTCCTGAAGAGGATGGAGAGGATTGGGCAGATGACCCTTGGTCAACTATTGTCTCAGATATGAACACTCTCAAAAACATTCACTTGAAACCGTTTGAAGCTGCAATCCAAAGCAACACAGCCTCTATAATGCCGTACTATAGTAATTTGAAAACGTTCGAAAAACAAACAAAAATCGGTCCATTCAAAATCCCTGACAAAATCAGAACAAAAATGCACATACCTGGCCCATGGTTTGGAAGTCCAAGTATTCCTCTAGGAACCCTCCGAAAAGGAGTTCCTTCAATGGGTTCTGAAAAAGTAGTGGGATACCTCAGAGAAAACATGAACTATAACGGAATAGTAACCTCCGACTGGTTCCCAATCCAAACACTCATGTCCTACGGGTATGGGTATAAAGAATCTTACGAAATGGTTCTAAACTCAGGAACAGATGTCTTCGGTAGAGTAATGGCCAACACCGCTGAAGAGCAGATAGGTAAGAACCTCCCATTGCTATCTACTCAAGACCAGATTGTAGAACTCGTCAAAACAGGAAAAGTCAGCGAAAAAAGAATAAACGAATCTGTAAGGAAAATAATCAGAGTCAAACTCAAACTTGGACTATTCCAAAAACCCTATACAAACCCCGAAAAAGCTTCGAAAATCGTCGGATCAAAAACTCACCAAAAAACAAACCTCAAAGCAGCCGAACAATCCCTCACACTCCTAAAAAACGAAAACGTACTACCAATCCCCGAAAACATAGACTCAATCCTAGTAGCAGGACCCAGGTCAAACTCAATGAGAAGTTTGCTTGGAGGGTGGAGCGTTGGAGGAACTATCACAGGGGGGCAACAAACATCGATAGAGATTCATGGAAAAACAATACTGGAAGCGATTGAAAACAAGATGCCACAATCAGTCAAAATCTACCACACGGAAACTGACGCAGAAAAAGCTGAAGAACTAGCCGAAAAATCCGATTTAGCAATCGTTAGCTTGGGAGAAGGAGCCTATATCCATTCTTCTCCTTGGGGACCTCACCGACTTTCACCGACTAAGAAACAAATGCGGCTTGTGAAAAGCGTGAATAGACAAACACCCACAATAGTAACTCTTTCGATGGGTAGACCTTACATAATCACAGACCTCAAAAAGGAGGTTCCAGGAATACTATCTTTATATTATCCAGGTAATAAGGGTGGAGAAGCAGTTGCAAATATACTCTTTGGAGACTATAACCCCACGGGCCAGTTGCCATTTAGAATGCCGAAATCTATGAATGTGGTTGTAAAACAAGAGGAAGATGTTCCCTTCGATATTAAAGAGTATACATATAAGGAAGGTTACGGTCTTTCTTTTCCCGTAGTTTCAATAAAACAGATAGAAAAAAGTGAAAATTATTTGAGGGTGACGACTGGTTTTGATTTTTCTAGTTATGATTCTGGTTGGGTCAAAATAAGATGGAAAAGAGAAGGAGAAGACTGGAACGCTACTAATTGGGTAAAAAAGTCGGGACAAGGAGAGATAAAAGAAAATATTCCACGAGTCACGCAAGTGGAAAACTATGTTTTCCAATCCCAGATAAAGTACCGTACTTTGACTCGCAAAGGTTATGAGAACCAAATTGTTGATAGTGAAAGCCTAAAATCTAATTTCTAAAGCATTATTAATTATCTCAAGGATTACCAATCAATCTGTTGCATCTGAGTATTTGGAACTCAGTGAGTAACGCGTTGAAAAATAGAGTAATAGATATTTGTCGAATTAATTAAAAACAAAAATAATATCTCTTCTATTTTCCCAACAAGCTCGATAGTTACATCAAGTAAAGATCCTTTTTCTTATCCATATTCAAAAACACGTCGGATTCTCTAACTAGTTCATCTGATGTTGATTTTCCGAAGGATAGAATTTCTACTTGTATCCCTTTTGCCTTCAAATACTTAACCAGTGATTTAAAGTCCCCATCGCCTGTAACTATCACTGCAACATCTATCTTGTGGGACATTCGAATAGCGTCTATAGCAATACCCATATCCCAGTCTCCTTTTTTTGCGCCACCGTAAAACTCTCTTAATTCCTTTTTCTTCACTTTGAAACCAATACTCTCAAGGAATTCGAAAAAATTCTCTTCTTCAGGTGTTTGTCCCTTTACCACGTAAGCTATTGCTCTGATGAGTTTTCTTTCATCTTCCGCAACCTCAAGTAGACTCGAGTAATCGACTTTTCCATCATAGATATTTCTGGCGGAATAATACATGTTCTGCACATCTACGAAAACCGCTACCCTTTGATCTTCAAATGAAGTTCTTCTGATAATATCACCTCTTAGCTAAATAAAGTTAGAAAGGATAACTTAAGAAACTAAATTCAAAGTAGAGGTAAAGTGAGGTTCTTTAAAAAATGATAAAGAAAAAGGCTATAGTAAACTTGAATAGGTGATTATGTATTTCGGGAATGGTTAACGCGATACTGACATCCCCTCTAGTGCTCATCATAATCTCTTACTTAACTATTATTGTACTGACACTTTCTTCTTTCTTCCTTTCCGATAAATGGAAAAAATATACGAGAGTAACCGCCCTTGGGATACTTGTTACTCTCCTCATATTCTACATACTAATTCCATATCAACCCCTAGACATGGCTCCCAACCACCCTGATGACAATTGGAACGAAGGAGCGCTGGTCCATGTGCTTCCCTCAGTGACTGAAGATGAAATTCTGTTAAAAACGTCCTTCAAAACATCTATCGAAAACCCACACATGATAATAGCAAGTGAAAAATACCAAGGCTCGAAAATGGATACGGAAGGAAAATTCTGGAGATTTCATGCCGAAAACCTGGAACCAAATACAAAATACAATGTCGCACTACAGACCAAAGAAAATCAACAACTCTGCCAACCTTGGTCATTAGAAACATTCCCCTCGCCAAATGAAACTCCTGAGAACCTCAAAATATTAGCCTTTACAGGATCCGGTGGACACGATGCTTGCAGAACTTGGTTTGGAATGGGACAAATGCCGCTTAAAGCACGTAAAAAAATCCTAAATAAGGCTCTATCTCTAAATCCGGATGTGATGATAGGAACGGGGGACCAAATTTATTACGATATCAAATATGGTTTAACGTCAAAAATAATGGGAAAATCTAGGAGTGCTATAAGAATTAACGGAAAATTTGACTCTAACAAACCAGTAATGGGAACAAAAAATGAGAATGTTCTAAAAAATGCAGTTGGACCTCAAATCGCATATCTTTACGGCACAGCCGCCAAATCAACACCCTCTTACTTCATAATGGACGATCACGACTACTTTGCAAACGATGTTGCTAAACGGGAAAACGAATTCAATATCGCGTACCCTCTTATCTTATGGGTAGGGCCTAAAACACTTAGCGGACCTTCTTTCCCACCTAGTAAGTTTAGACTTGAACTCGGAAGAACCGCTCAACAACTATACCTTCCACATTATTTACCGACAGGAAACTTACCTGAAAACTTACCCGGAACGGGAATGTCAGGAGATCCTGAAGACTTTAGCGAGTCCTTTGGAACTCTTAGATATGGAAAACTAATCGAAGGACTTTTTTTCGATGTTAGAAGATATGTCACTCTCACTGGAGATAACGCTTATTTTATCCCCCCTAAGGCCGAAAACTGGATTAAGAATAGAATGCTCGCAGAAGAAACGAGGTATGTGATTAATTTCTCTCCTCATGCCTTCGGTTGGTCAGCTGGCAAATGGCTTTCTTGGTACCCAGACGTGACGGGTGAGGAAAATGGCACTCCAATCTTGACAACGAAAAAAGAAAAGTATATGTGGCAAGATGGTTGGTTCAAACAACACAACCGAATACTCGAAACCGCTTCAAAAATGGAGAACAGTACTCCATTATTTATAAATGGAGACATGCACGCGCAGGGGGCTGGTAAAATCTTGAAAAGTGGAGGATTAGATTTTTCGGAGGATCCGATTAACACAATAATGACCGGCTCATTAGGGGTGGATGGAGGGGGATTTCCCTCAAGCTTTCGAGGGATAGGTGCAACAC
>CAYSUV010000119.1:0-2021 GCA_964434275.1 Hadarchaeota archaeon (SeqCode)
AGATTCGAGAGAAGTTATTTTCTTTTTTTCTAGTTTGGATAGGTCAACATCTAGCTCTTCCGGATCCCAATTTTTCGTTGGTTTTTCCTGAGCTTTTTTGAGGGTAGATACTGAGACATATCTTAGTTCACCTATTTCATTGCTAACTGTAACTACGGCGGGGAGGGTGGTTTCTACTTTCTCATATCCCATTGGTAGTACTTTTTCCACTTGAATATTGCCGTCTTCAATATCGATGTCTTGCGCCCAGTTTATTCCTGGAAGGTTTAGAAACTCAGATAGTATTATCCCTACTTGTCCTGCATCCCAATCGCCGGCTTGTCTGCCAGTCAGTATAAGGTCATATCTTCCGATTTTTTCGATTATTTTAGATAAGAGTTTGGCAGTTGAGAAACTGTTGAGGTTACGGAATTTTTTATCTTTTATTAGAATAAGTTCGTCTGCTCCAGCCCCTAAGACCTTACTCAGAACGGCTTCTGAGAGTTTTTCTCCCAAACTTATAACTTTAATCTGTCCTCCATGCTCTTCTTTCAGTTGTAGTGCAGCCTCAAGAGCATTGCCGTCAAATGGATTTATCGAAGGAGGGATCCCTCTTATCTCCACTTTTTTGTTTTCTTTATCCACTTGAAACGAGGATGGAGGACCTTCTGGGTCGGGGACTTGTTTTACGCATACGATAATTTCGAGTTTTTTGCTCACAATAAGTCCTCCAGCTTGTTTTTAAATGCGGGTAGTGTTTTTTCGTATTCGCCGACGATTCCATAGTCTGACATTTCGAAAATAGTTGCGTTTGGATCTTTATTTATGGCTATTATTGTGTTTGAGTTGGACATTCCTACTAGGTGTTGTGTGGCTCCAGATATTCCTATTGCTATGTAGAGATCGGGGCTTACTTTTTCTCCCGTTAGCCCTATTTGTCTTGCGGAGCGAACCCATCCTAGGTCTACTGGAGGTCTGCTTGATCCTATTTCTACTTTTTCGTATTTTTCTTTGAGTAAGTTCGCTAAATCTTTAAGTTCTTCGAAGCCTTCTTTTTCACCTATCCCTCTTCCGCCTGACACGATTGCGTCAGCTTTGTCTATTTTGATGGCTTCTTCTTCCACCCTTTCTATAACTTTTATTTCTTTCATAGATTCGTTTATTTCTGGTTCGAATTCGATTATTTCACCTTTTTCAGATTCTGGTTCTAAAGGTTCCATTACTTTCGGTCTAATCGTCACGAGGTGAGGTTCGGTACTATATGTAAAAGATGCGGTGACATTACCGCCGTAAACTTGTTTTGTTCTCTCCAGGCCCCCGTTTTCCTTTTTTATTTTTAGATCGAGACAATCGGTAGTTAGACTAGTTTCTAAACGATAAGAAAGTCGGGGAGCTAAATCTGCGCCTTTGTGGGTGTTACCCAAAATAAGTACGCTAGGATTTATCTCGTTAGATAGTCTTTCCAGAGCGGTTGCGTATATGGCGGGATGGAACTCTTCTAGCAAGGGATGATCCACAGAGTATACCTTATCCACGTATCTTGCCGCTTCGCTGGCTAAATCGTCGACTTCGAATCCTAATATCACGGTACTTAACTCATTATCAGAGTCTTCCGCTAGTTTTTTTCCGACTCCTAGTAGTTCAAAAGAAACAGGGGATATTTCTCCTCCCTCCACTTCCATTACCGAAACAATTTGTCTATTTTCCACCAATTCAAAACACCTAAGCTTTTACTCCTAATTCTCCACTTTTTTCCAACATATTAGAATTTTTCAAAATGTTTATCCTTATTTCATTAACTTTTTCACCAATAATAATCGCTATAAGTTAGAATTAATCCTTACTAGCTGAAAGATTGGTTCTAATGCGCGGATTTTCCAGATTTTATATTTTCTAAAACCTCGTTTGCTTTTTTCTTAAGTCTTCCTTCACTATTCTTAATAGTATTTTTTAGAGGCTTTATCGATGGTTCTCCTATCCACTGGAGAGCTTGAGCTGCTCCTTGTTGGATATGTTTGTTTTGAGAGTTTAGTTTTTCTATA
>CAYSUV010000119.1:2121-4838 GCA_964434275.1 Hadarchaeota archaeon (SeqCode)
TTTACAGAAGGTTTTCCAATCCTTGCTAATGCTTCCACAGCACTTCTACGCACATTTCTCTTTCCATCCCTCATCTCTTTTATAAGAGATTCGACCGCCTTTTCACTACCTATTTTCCCCAACGCTATTACGGCTTGTTTACGTATTCTCCAGTTCTCATCCTCGACAAGTTCCATTAAATCCTTCACAGCTTTCTTACTTCCGATTTTACCCAAAGCTTGAGCTGCTCCTTGTTGGATATGTTTGTTTTGAGAGTTTAGTTTTTCTATAAGAGGTTTTACAGAAGGTTTTCCAATCCTTGCTAATGCTTCCACAGCACTTCTACGCACATATTCCCTATCATCCTCCAAAGCTTCCAAAAGCGGTTTTATCGCTTTTTTATTTTCAATCCGGCCTAAAGCGAAAGGTCCTAATGCTAGTGGTATATTTTTTCCTTTTTTCTTGTTTTCAGTCATAGCTTTTATTAGTGGGTCTAAAGCTTCTTCGGCACCGATTTTACCGAGGGATTCGGCTGCGTGTTCTCTAACAGCCCAGTATTCATCTTTGAGGGCTTTCGTGAGTGCTTCGACTGCTTTTTTCTTTTCTGTTTTTCCTAATTGTTTTGCTGCTTTTTTTCTTTCAATGACGCTTCCGTTTTTCAGCTGTTTGATTTTTCTGTCTAGATTTTTTTCGGACATAAGACTTAATCGTTAATACTGGGGTAAATCTTTTCTAAATAATCCTGTTTGCGTTCTCCTGTTCGGGTTTTTGGATAGATTTTAAATGGATTATCTATAATTTGTGCGGTATTATTGTTATATATCTAATCAAACTGTCAATTAATTTAAAATAAAATAAAGGAATACCGTCAAACTACTATGTTTATAAACTGTTTATTTTGTTTTGGTAGGGGAAAATAATGAGCAGAGATTCTAATTCAGGGATAAATTTTGCTGATGAACGGGTAAAGACGAGAATCCAGGGTTTTGACGAACTTTTCGAGGGGGGTATTCCTCAAGGAAACAACATTTTAGTATCAGGTGGGCCTGGTACTGGTAAGACTATTTTTTGTCTCCAGACTCTTTTCAAGGCTGTTTCGTCGGGTCGCCACTGTTTGTATATAACTTTTGAGGAACCTCCTGAGAATCTGGTGAAGCATATGGAGAAGTTTGGCTGGGGTATAGATAAGGTAGTTCGTAAGGAGAATCTTTGGAAGGTTAAAACTGCTGCTGGTTCTCTTATAATAAATGAATTAAGTCCTTTCAGGATTGCTCGTTCTGTTGAGGGATTATTGGCGAAGGAGGAAGGTAAATTACATATTGAGATGGATAATTTGCCTGAGTTAATCCCTTCTTTCTTTGATCCTTATTTGATAGCGATGGATTCTATATCTGCTTTAGAGTCTGCTTTTACTGGGAAGCCTGAGAGTTATAGGATTTATATAGAACAGTTATTTAGGCTGTTTCAAGATGAGGGTAGCACTAATTTTTTGATTACTGAAACTGAAGAGGCCCCTTCAAAGTTTTCTAAGACGGGTGTTGAAGAGTTTTTGGCAGATGGCGTATTCGTATTTTACTATCTTAAAAAGAAAGGTTCGAGGATTCGAGCTGTTGAGATATTGAAGCTTAGGGGAGCAAACCATCGAAGTGAAATAGTTCCTTTTAGCATTACAGGTAGTGGTTTAGAAGTATATCCGGAAGACCACATCTATGGGATGGAAGAGTAAAATGGGTGGGTTGGGTCTTTGAATAGCTTATCTTCTTTTGACCGGACGAAGAAAACTTATTTTCTTTTCTTAGTCTCTTTGTTGGTCTTTTGTTTGCTTTTATTACTCCCTGCTAGCGCGTTCGCTATTACTGAAGAAAATGCTGTTCCACTTGTTAAGGGAGATGGGGACAATACAGGTGATTTTTTGCCTGATATGGAAAATAATGACACTTCTGGTTCTTCTCCTAGTTCGGTAATTCGTGGAGATAATTGGTATACGGTTGATCAAGATAAGACATTATATATTGATAATTTTGATGTGTCCCAAATTAAAGGGACAGTAACTGGCGCTAAGTTAGAGCTTCATGGTTCGGTTGAAGATGGGTATGATGGAGAGTATCCTATTTATTGGGGTTTAGAAGGTCAGAGTATGCAAGCCACTGAGTTATATCCAGTCGATGGGATGGTAGACGCTACTGCTGATGTTAATATATATGATGATGGTGTGGATACTTTGGAGAAGATTGCTTCCTTGAATGTGGGGTTTTATAATAACGATTCGGGGGAGCCGGATGCGGTTTCGGCCGATCATATTCATATAGTAGTTACCTTGAATGAGCCTCCTTCGTCTCCTTCTTTGCTTTCACCTTCTGATAAGGCGGTTTTTTTGGATAATAAACCCGAATTTGATTGGGAAACCTCCACTGATCCTGAAGGGGACGATATTACATATACTATCCAAATAGATGATGATTCGGATTTTTCTTCTCCGATAAAAAATATTTCTGATCTAACCAATTCTCAATATACTTCTTCATCTGGTTTTACCCCCGACGAGTATTATTGGAGGGTGAGAGCGGAGGATAATAATGGGGGTAAGAGCGATTGGTCCTCAGATTGGAAGTTCACTATCGAATCTTATGAGTTTTCTTCAGTTTCTTCTTGGTCTGGGTCTTGCTCTACTGTGGAACTTTCTGAATCTTATGAGTTTTCTTCAGTTTCTTCTTGGTCTGGGTCTTGCTCTACTGTGG
>CAYSUV010000120.1:0-4783 GCA_964434275.1 Hadarchaeota archaeon (SeqCode)
GTTGAAGGATATTCTCAACTTTTTGTTTCATCAAATACTGTTTTTTTATAAAATTTATTTAATTGTTAGCATAGCATTCCGAAAATTATCGAATAATGAATCTCGGTAAACTCAAAATGGTATCAGTTACGTTTCAATACAACCTTTCTAAATTCTAAAGATAATGTACGAACTCCTCAACTCAATTATTACCGATTGCTTTTAATCAGCCAGCAAATAATCCCCAAGACTAGATTTTTCACTATTTCCGATTCTCTCATAATAAGAACCATCTGAGAAACTAGAATCATTTAGACGTCAGAAACTTGATTAAAAGAAACCGAAGTACAGAACTAATAAAGTCTCTTTTAATCCAAACCCAGACAGAAGAACTTCATGTAAAACAATTAAAAATTTCCGGGAAACTTTATATATGAAGGTTTGAAAGTCTTAACTGTCCTTTTATGGACTACAAAGTCCGAGGGTTTACATTGGAAGAAGAAACGCTTGAATATCTTAAAGGCACAACAACAGTCGGTCTGGCCTGCGAGGATGGAATAGTCTTAGCCACAGATACCCGGGCTTCTGCCGGTTATGAAGTGGCGAGTAAACAGGCTAGAAAATTATACAAAATCACCGATAATATTGGTGTTACTGTAGCAGGTAGCGTGGGGGATACTCAGACACTAGTAAGAAACTTGAGAGCTGAATCCAGATATTATCGACAAAGAGAGGGAGCTCCGATAAGCGTCGGCGCAGCGGCGAAGATGACATCTAATATGTTCCAAGCGGCGAGAGCCTTTCCATATCTTGCAGTTCTCATATTAGCGGGAGTAGATGAATCTGGACCAGGCTTGTATCTTCTAAGCGTGGATGGTTCTATGATAGAAGAAAATATGGTTTCTACAGGTTCGGGTTCTCCAGTTGCATACGGTTTGCTTGAGTCTGAATACAGCGAAGATTTACCTATGGAAAAAGCATTGCCCCTGGCAGTAGATGCTCTCAAATCTGCTATGGAGAGAGATATAGCAACTGGGAATGAAATCAAAGTTGCTACTATCACAAAAGATGAAGGTTTCGAAGAATTATCTTCAGAAGAAATCAAAGAATTGACAAGCTAAACTCGTTCAGATTACAGAATAATAATAACTTATTGGAGCTGTCTGAAATGTCAGCTGATGAAATAATTAGAGGAATAAAAGAAACAATAGAAGAAGAAACCCCATTCGCAGGAGCAGTTACGGATATCCAATTCGAAGGGCCAAAAGTAGTTATCTATTGTGACAATCTTGAGCCTTTGGTTGGAGACGGAAAACCGGTTAAAGAACTCGCGAGAAAAATCCAAAAACGTATTACTTTGAGGCCTGATTCTTCTATCAGGCTTCCGGTTGGGGAGGCTAAGGAGAAGATAGAAGAACTGGTGCCGGAGGAAGCTGAGATTACCGATATTAACTTTATCCCGCCTATTGGGGAGGTTTATATTGAGTGTGTTAAGCCTGGTCTTGCTATTGGTAAGGGTGGGGAGCTTTTACGCAAGATTTTGAAAGAAATTCGATGGACTCCGAAAATCGTTCGTAAGCCGCCGATTGAGTCGGAAATCATTAGGGATATTCGTAGGTCTGTTATAGAAACCTCTGAGGAGAGGCAAGAGATACTTCAAAGGATTGGACAGAGAATCCATAGAGAACCTAGGGATGATGATGAGTGGGTTAGGGTTACCTCTTTGGGCGGTTCTAGAGAAGTCGGTCGGTCGACTAATTTGCTTCAAACTTCTGAAAGCAAAGTTTTGATGGATTGTGGAGTGAATGTGGCTTCGGAAGGGCAAGATGCGTTTCCATATTTGAACGCTCCTGAAATTAGATTAGGAGAGTTAGATGCGGTGATAATTACTCATGCCCATCTGGATCATTCTGGTTTTGCACCTTACTTATTCAAATACGGGTATGAAGGTCCGGTCTATTGCACTAAACCTACTCGAGACTTGTCTGTTTTATTACAGCTTGACTATGTTGACATTGCTCGTAATGAGGCTAAAGAGATTCCATACACAAAGAAAAATGTTCAAGATTTTGTCAAGCACACTATTCCGTTAGGTTATGGGGACGTTACTGACATTACCCCTGACATGAGGCTGACCTTGCATAACTCCGGACATATTTTAGGAGCTTCTCTAGCTCATCTTCACATAGGGGAAGGTTTGTATAACGTCGTTTATACCGGAGACTTGAAATTTGAAGACACCCACCTCTTATCCTCAGCAGAGTATGACTTTCCAAGACTGGAAGCCCTCATAATAGACAGCACATATGGAGGGGGGGACAACATGCAACCATCAAGAGAAGATTCCGAGGAACAATTCTTGGACACAGTGAAAAACACTCTAAACCAAGGAGGAAAAGTTATAGTTCCAGCCTTTGCAGTCGGACGGGCACAAGAAATAATGTTACTCTTAGAAAATGCTTATTCCGAAGAAGAGATTGAAGAAGTAACAGTACACCTGGACGGAATGATCTGGGAAGCAACAAGCATACACACAGCTTACCCCGAATACCTCTCACAAGAATTACAAAACAAAATACTACACCAAGAAGAAAACCCATTCCTATCCGAAATATTCAACCAAGTAAAAAGTGACGACGAACGAGAAAGAATAGTCAGCGGAGGACCTTGCGTAATCCTCTCAACAGCAGGAATGATGGCAGGCGGTCCAGTTCTCGAATACTTCAGACGTTTAGCTCCCGATCCTCGAAACACCCTAATATTTGTAGGATACCAGTGCGAAGGATCCCTAGGCCGTAGAATTCAGAAAGGTTGGCGTGAAGTTCCCATGAGGGACGATGAGGGAAAAAGAAATGTCGTGCAAGTGAACATGGATATTGAAACTGTTGAAGGTTTCAGCGCCCATTCTGACCGGGCTCAACTTATCGATTTCGTGCGGAACGCCTCTCCAAAACCAAAAAAAGTTCTATGCGTCCACGGCGAAAGCAGAAGATGCATAGACCTGTGCAGCTCTCTGCACAAATTATTCAAAATAAGAACACAAGCTCCAAAAAATCTAGAAACAATCAGACTACACTGATTTGAACCCACAAAATTTTGAAAAATTTAAGATGAAAAGCTCACAATAACTAGAAACACAACTAACCTTTAGGAAAGAATATAAGAACCTCTCTAGGCCGTTCAAGTAAAGTCTTCAAATTTCTTCTCTTTTAAACTGGATTCGAACGAGCTTAGGAGTAGCTATAATTCTAGACTCTGAAAGACGGCCTACGTCTCCGTCTACTTCGTTTGCTATGCCTCTTAGTTGGTCGACTGCGCGTTTTAGTTCTGCTGGGTCTTCGTCCATTAGGGGTGAGATGTTCAGTATCACGATATTTCCATCCCTAAGTTCGTTTCCTGCTTCTTGTACGTCTACTAGCGCGTTTAAATCGATGCTTTTCACGATAATCGGCTCTATTGCACTCATTCTTTTCGTTTCCGCTGATTCGTCTACTTCTATAACTGGTATGTCAGAATAGGCTTCTGAAGATTCTTCCGTCGCAGACGACGAAGAGGAAGATTGTTTCTTCTTTTTCTTGGTGAAAATATTCTTTATTTTGTCCATCTTTTATCCCTTCACACCATCATTGGACAGTGCTCCTTCCCTATTTAACTTTTCCTAAAACTCTTCTACAAATAGTAAGTCTCATCCTATATCTAAACGGGTAGTTTTGAAATCTATCCGAATTTTTGATTCTGAACGGTTTTCAAAGCTCTTCACGTAAAGACCAAAAATCATCGCCCACATAATGCAGATTTTTGACCACTTTACCTTCATCCCCTTTTAAATCAGGAGTTTTGACTAGCGTTTTTCCAATAGCTATATTTTTCCGATTTTCCTCATCTTGAACCGTCACTATCTCGTCCTTTTCTATGTCTTTTGCTACTTCTACTATTCCCGGAGCCATAACGTCAGCTCCGTCCGTAACGGGTTTTACCGCTCCCATATCAACTATTACTTCTTTTAAATCCAGTTTTTCGGAGGAAAAAATCAACGGTATGTATTCCCCTTTCTTTTTTATCAGAATCGGTCTATTATCCACCAATATAACCTCTTCACCAGTCTCAATTTCTGCAGTTTCCACTTTACCTTGTAATACTTCCTCGATTTTTTCACCCAGTTTAGGTCTGAGTTCTCGGATGAGATTTCTAATATCAGAGTCTCGAACATGGTGCCTTTTCTTCAAAGCCATCAACTTTTAATATTCACAACATTCTTAAATAGGAAGTTGCTTAAGAAGCGGTTGAACGATGTCATCAAACCAGAGGCCACTAGATACATTAAAGAAAGCAATAGGTTCTACCGTGCTCGTTAGGCTAAAAGGCGGGCGAGAACTAAGAGGCAAACTAGTCTCCTACGACACACACGTGAACTTAGTGATAGAAGAAGCCGAAGAATTGAATGAAGACGAAGCCAGCAAACGTTACGGAGAAATGATAATCCGTGGAGACAACGTAGTTTTCATCTCCCCCGCGAGGTGAAGAAAATGAGCAAAGGAACAGCAGCAAAAGGAAAACAAAAGAAAACAGTCCACGTAACATGCAGAAGGTGCGGAGAAAGATCCTACCACGTCAAAAAAGGAGTATGCGCAAACTGCGGCTACGGCAAAACAAGCAAACGAAAAGACTAGAACTAAAACCCTTATCTAACCCTCGTCAGCATTATTCAGAAAACATAGATTAACAAATAACAAAAAATCCCAAAAATGTGGGCCGGTAGTTCAGAGGTATGAACGTCCGCTTGGCATGCGGAAGGTCGTGGGTT
>CAYSUV010000121.1:0-4765 GCA_964434275.1 Hadarchaeota archaeon (SeqCode)
ATTTAATGGGAGGGTTTTAAATCTTTAAATTAAATGATTGACTTTAACCTCTGTTTTTAAACTTGGCGGATATGGTAAGGTGGTGATCTGTCGTTTTTATTGATTTTCTGAAATATTCCGATGGTTCATTTAAATTGGCGGGGGTTTGTCTTCGTCAGAGGGGGAGGGTTTGGTGGGGAAAGAGATTATTTTCAAGAATTTCCCCCTGAAATTTTTCCTAGCTTTAGAATGCCTTTGATAATATTTTAAATCAATCAATCATTTTATTAGAAAAAATAACTAATTAAAATTGCTTATTTGATTATCGAGAGTTAATTTACGGGTAAAATCAGGGTTCAAATCCCAGCCCCGGCGTCATTTAAGTCCTTCTGGTGGATTGGGGATTTTATTCTTAAGAGTTGAAAATAAGTTTTTGTTCTTTTTGTAAAATCTCTTTATCTTTTAGAATAGTTTCTCAGGGCCCTTGCTTCGATAATAAATAGAAAAAAGGGAGGTTTAGAGGATTTTTATTGTTCTTGTCTTCGGTTCGCCTAGGAATGGTTCTGCGTATTCGACGTAGGAGTCAGTTACTTCTAAGTTTTTGTAGTCGATATAATCGGTTTTGCTTACTTCGCTAACTTTTGCTCCTTCGGTTAATTCCGATGTTCCAATGTGGCACTTATCTCCTTCACGTTTTATCGAAGCCATCTTTCCACGTTCGTCTTCATCTAAGAGTTCGACACATTTTTTCCCGCATCTGAAACCAAAAGTTTTGCAAACTTTTGCCGGCGGACCGTTTCTTAGCTCATAAGTCAGAGCTATAGGCGCTGTGTTGATTAACTTTCCATCTTCTTTGGATAAGTACTTAATACCGTCAGCAAGTGAGCTAACCAGTTCGTGAGGGTCGAGCTTCGGGTGTCCAAAGTCATCCACGTTTACATTGTCTTCCTTAACATGTGTATCCAGACCTTCAATACTAGCACCTTCGGCAACTACAACTACGGCAAAAGGTCTGCCGTACTCTTCTTCGTTTTCATGGAACGCGTTCTTCGCTTTTTCATAAATTTCGCTAATATCTGTAGTTTTTTCTCCAGGGATTATCATGTCAGCGTCTCCATAGGCTCCGGTTCCGGCGGCAACCCAATCAGTGCTTCTGCCAAATACTGAAACTAGAGCTATTCTCCTATGCGTACTTGCGACGTCAAACGCAGCTAAAGTAGTTTCAGCAGCTGTTTGAACTGCTTTAGGATAACCAATTGAGAAGTAAGTGCCACTCAAATCATTATCCATAGTTTTTGGCCATCCGGCTGTGGGGAAACTGTATTCTTCCCAAAGTTTTGATAGGACGCTTAGAGTATCGTCTCCGCCAAGAGCTATTATTCCTTCAATATCGTTTTCTTTGACGGTTTCCATCACTTTTTCTAGGTCGGGTTTCCATCTTCCAGATCCTAGGATTGACCCGCCGTATTCTTTTAATGAGTCAGTGTTTTTTTCGGTAAGTTTAACGAGGTCTCCTTTTTCCATGCCTTCCCAGCCATATTTAATGCCTACGACTTCCCAGTCCTTTTCTAGTGCTTTTTTTGTGATTCCTTCTATTCCGGCGTTTAAACCGCTGACGTGTCCTCCTCCGGTTAAAACGGCTATTTTCATTTTTTGAACCTCCTAAAGTTTTTGGAGTTTGAATTGATTGGAAGGTTGTAAGTCGCTTTTTTCATTTTATCATGGAGATTATTTTTATTCGTATGGGGTTTGAGGGCTTGAAATACTTTCATTGCTTTATTATTCTTGTTTATTCTCTTTTCTTCAAGTTTTACCGGCTTATTATTTGCACTTCCTTTTTTCAATACTTTAAACACTTAATTTCTAAAGTCAAATACTGTCTGTCCAAGCTAGTTCCTGAATCGTTTCTCCTTTATAACTTAAAAAACCTATGATAAAGAATTATGCCCTCATTCTCCTTTAGAGCAATTTTTTGGAGTTATCTATCTCTTTTAACCGTATCGAAAAGTTAAAAAGCCTTTAGAAACTCGATATTCCAACGAGTGCCCTTCCCATTAAAAAATAACAATTTTTAAAACCCGAAGGGCAGAATTTTACAAAATTTTTTGCTGATTACTTTCTTGAAGGGATTAAGACATTTACCTCTTTTTCATATTTTTGTTAACAAAATCTTCCAAGTGACTCTCTAATTATGATAAGATTTCTAATCCTTTTCGATTTTCTTCCCCGGATAACATTCTTCCACAATTACGTTCTCCTTTTTGAACTTATTTTTCAGTTCTCCGAACCTTTCATGAGCGGTATTAGTGTACTCTTCATCTTCTTCCTTTTGTTGAAATATGTTCTTATTGCTGAAAATTACTAGATGTCTAGATTTTGGTTCGCCAAGCCCTTGAAGGATTTTTAGATCTTTCTTGAACAATTTATTCATTAAGTTTTTAGGCGGAATATTTTGTTTCTTTATAAATTTGATCTCGACTGCGTGTTCGATAGATTGAGGAGTAAAATAATTCGTCCCTTTTATTAACTTTATTTCTGTTTCTTTCTCTCTCAGAACGGCCAGGTCCAGAAGTTTATTTTTTCCTTTTACTTTGTCTTTTTTAGGATTCCCAATATTTACTCCAATTTGGACGTTATGGATCTTATTTCGGCTGCAAATTCTTTCTAGGTAGGTTTCTTTATATTTGGTATAGTCCTCTTCGTAATCTTCTTTTTTAAAATCTTTATACTCCGCAGAAGCTGTGATTTTTTTTCCTCTTTTTCTCAATATATCTTGAAGTTCTGCCATAAGGGAGTATTCTTCGGTGTAATTCAGAGGTGTTTTACTAAATTTTTTCTGTAACTCTCTGATTGATTTCCTGACGGTTTCAACTTTCATCCTTTCAATTACCAAATAATACCCGAGGATTAAAATCTTATTCTTATTTTACGTGTAAGGTTCTTATTTTTGCTATTAGTATTGAGAACTGTTTTTTGGACTGGGAATGCTAGTTTTTGTGCCGGTTGTTTTTAGTTTCTTTGCTAAGATTTTAACCATAAAAAGACGAGATTAGATTGAGGTTAAAATGGTTAACATTGCTGTCACGGGAAAGGGTGGTGTTGGAAAAACCACGATTGTAGGTATTTTATCCAGATTGTTGGCTAGGGAAGGTTTTAATGTGTTGGCTGTGGATGCCGACCCGGATATGAACTTAGGTTCGGCTTTGGGTGTTGATACTTCAGGTGTTCGACCTCTTACTGATATGCAAGAATTGATAGCGGAGAGGGCGGGGGCGCAACCGGGAAAGGGGATGAGTGGTGTGTTTAAACTTAATCCGAAAGTGGACGATATTGCGGATAAATATGGGATAGAAGCTCCGGATGATGTGAATCTTATTTTGATTGGGACTGTCGAAAAGGGTGGGTCTGGATGTATGTGTCCTGCCGATGCTTTTCTAAGAGCTTTGCTAAGACATCTAATAATAGGGGAAGACGATGCTGTGGTGCTGGACATGGAGGCTGGAGTAGAACATTTAGGTAGAGGAACTGCTCAGAGCGTTGATTCTTTACTGATAGTTGTGGAGCCAGGGATGAAGTCCTTAAAAACCGCAGAGCGAATCAAAAATTTAGCTAGCGATATTGGAGTTACAAAACTGGAAGCGATAGTCAATAAAATTAGAAGTGAAAAAGACACGGAGCTGGTTCGTGAAAAACTAGACAAACTTGACATACCTATAATCGGTACTATTCCTTACGATGAAACTTTCATGGAAGCTGACCTTTCAGAAAAATCACCGCTCGACTTCAAAGAGGAGGCCGAAGGCGTCGAAGCGGTAAAAGAGATTGAGGAAAAGCTAGCTAAAAGAGCGGAATGATCCATATCTGCTTTTACTAAAAAATTTTTATTCTTATGTGACAATGCAAAGTAAAAAGAGGTGAAAATATATGGACTTTGGAGTAGAATTTGTACCAGAAGATCCGGTCGAAGAAATCGTTGAAAAAGTAAAAGTCGCGGACAAAACCAATTTCGATTTCGTGTGGATAACCGACCACTACAACAACAGAAACGTCTATGCAACACTAACAAGAATAGCAAAAGAAACAGATCAGATAAATCTAGGCCCAGGTGTGACTAATCCTTATACTATCCACCCTACAGAAACAGCTTCTTCTATAGCCACAATCAGCGAATTGTCAGAAGGCAGAGCAGTTCTTGGAATAGGGCCAGGAGATAGGACTACTCTTGATGCTTTAGGAATAGAGTGGGATAAACCACTTACTAGGACTAAAGAAGCTATTGAAATCATTAAAAGCCTTATCGCAGGAGAAAGAGTGACAAGTGAAGGTATGGAGAAATACGATATACAGGGAGCTAAGCTAAACTTCGAACCAGAAGATGAGATTCCAATCTACATAGGAGCTCAAGGCCCGAACATGTTGAAAATGGCGGGGAAGAATGGTGACGGAGTTTTGATCAATGCGTCGCATCCGAAAGACTTCCAGTTTGCAGTTGGACAGATAGAGAAAGGTGTGGAAGATTCAGGGAGAAACATGGATGACGTCGATGTGACAGCTTACACTAGTTTTTCAGTGGCCGAGGATACTGAAAATGCTAAAAAGGCTGCGACACCACCTGTAGCGTTTATCGCAGCTGGAGTACCTGACGTAGTTTTGGACAGGCATGGAATATCTGCCGACGACGCACAAGTGATTGGAGAAGCGCTGAACGAAGGAGACTTTGGAAAAGCTTTTGGTTCCGTTACGGATGAAATGATAGAAGCTTTTGCACTATTCGGCACTCCTGAAG
>CAYSUV010000122.1:0-4633 GCA_964434275.1 Hadarchaeota archaeon (SeqCode)
GATGATGGTAGTTTTAGAGAGAAATTTAATATAAAAGAGGAGAATATAATATTATATCTTGGCCGTTTAAATGAAATCAAAGGATTAGAACTTTTAATAGATTCATTTAAAAATGTGAATGAAAAAATTTTAAAAAATTGTAAATTAGTGATTGTAGGACCAGACGATGGTTATAAAGAAAGGATAATGAAAAAAGCAAATAAATATAATCTTGAAAAAAAAATAATTTTAACAGGCCCTCTTTTTGGCAAAGATAAGTTAGAAGCGTATAATGATTCAGATATCTTTGTATTACCTTCAAAATACGAGGCATTCCCGACGGTGGTCTTGGAAGCAGGATTATTCGGATTACCTATCCTGCTTTCTAGTAAATGTGGTATTTCAAATTATTTAGAGAAAAAAGAATCGGCTGTGGTTTTTAATAGGAACGTAAAAAAATTAAAATCTCAAATTGAGAAATTATTGAGAGATGATAAAAAAAGATTGATATTTGGAAATAACATTAAAAGGACTGTATTAGAAGAATTCTCATGGGATAATATAACTGAAGAACTATTATCCCTGTACAAATCGATTATTAATCAAGGATAAAAAATCTAAATCAATTACAGGAGATTGAATATGAGAATAATGCATCTTCAACAGCCTTATATCCCAGGCTTAGGTTACCAAGAAAATTACTTACCCTTTAAACAAAGGGCATTGAAACACGAAGTATATTTAATTTCAAGTACTCTTAAATGTTCTAAATTCAAAAGTAAGAAATTAAAAAATTTAGAAACGAGCCAATATATTAAAAAAGGCGTACATATTCATAGATTAAATTCATGGTTTAAATTTAAACCTATGGATATGGTTTTTTTTAAAGGCCTTACGGAAAAAATATCTGAAATTAATCCAGATGTAATTCATTCGCATGGTATTTTGAGTCCTTTTACTAGGACAGCTAGTAAATATTCTAGCAATCATAACGATGTAAAACTATTTGTAGATTGTCATATAGATAATGATAATTTCCATTTGGATAGAAAATATAAAAAATTGGTTTTCTTCTTATTTAAAAAATTTTTTTTACAAAAAATTGTTTTTAACACAGAAAAGTTCTTGCCGGTAAATCCATATGCTGCTCAGTTCTTATCAAAGGAGTATAATATTGATACATCTGAAATTGAATTACTACCATTAGGAGTAGATTCAACCCAATTCAATCCCGATAAAGATCAACGATGCAGAATTAGAGATAGGTTAGGTATTAAAGAAGATGAAACACTTTTAATCCATTCTGGAAATTTTGAACCTACAAAGGATATAGACGTATTAATAAAATCCTTTGCTAAAATAAAAGAAAGATATGATAATGTAAAATTATTGTTGTTGGGTAAAGGTGATGATAGTTACATGAGAAAAGTTAGGAAGTGGATTAATGAAAAAAAAGTTGAAGATAGTATTATTTTCCATGATTTTGTAGATCACTCTGAACTTCCATCTTTTTATAATGCAGCCGATGTAGGGGTGTATCCTGGTAAACTTGGGATCACAATAATAGAGGCAGTAGGAACTGGACTACCCGTAATTGTAAGTGATAGCAAGGCTACAAATTATATAATTTCTAATGATAATGGATTTTCGATAGAGCGAGGGAGTGTAGAAGAACTTACGCATAAAATCAAAAAATATATTCAAAATGAAAAATTGAGAAAACAACATCAAAAAAACGCTGTTGAGCTTGTTGAGAAAGAATTGTCTTGGAGGAAGATCGCAGAGAAAAGTATTGATATATATAGAAAAAATAATGGTTGATAAGTGATGTATATTTTAGTGACCCCTGTAAAAAATGAAGAAGATACGATATCCGAAGTAATAGAAAGAGTGGCAGCCCAAACTTTAAAACCGAAATTATGGGTAATTGTAGATGATAATAGCAGTGATAATAGCAGAAAGATTATAAAAGAAAAAAGTAAAAATAAAAATTGGATTCATGACATCTCGAGTGAAAGAAATAATAAAGAATACAAAGGTATGTTTGGATATGCAAAAGTGGTAAAGAGGGGTATAGAGTACGGAAAAAGAATTTGTGATACTAAAGATATATGCTTTAAATATATCGGGATATTAGATGCTGACATATTAATAAATGAAAAATATTTTCAAAATTTGATACTAGAGGCTAAAAAAAATGAGAAAGCGGGGGTGATTGGTGGACTGAGAAATAATGAAACCACTCAAATTACGAATGAGATTATCATAGGAGGAGCTAGGATATATAATAAAAATCTATTAAAAGAGATTGGTGGATACCCTGTCATTCCTTCTTCTGATGGAAGTATTGAGATAAAAGCTAAGAATCGAGGATGGAACTTAATAAGGGTCACTGCACCTAAAGCCAAAGCTAAATTAATTAGAGACTCTGCAACCAAAAAGGGAGAATGGTATGGAGGTAAGATCAGAGGAAAAATGTTGTACTACAAAGGCTATAGACTCCCCCATTCTTTACTTTTTTCTATCAAATGTGGGATAGATAATTCTTTTTTACGGGGTCTTGCGTATTTTTTAGGATATTTAGAGCAATATATCAATAAAGAAGAAAGGATTCCTGATGAAGAAATTAGAAAACATTATTCTGTGACTGAATACAATAAAATGAAAAGGAAATTAAAAAATTTTAATTGGTGAACCTAATGTCAGTTAATACAAAATATTTTTTAATAATTATTATAATCTTTTCAACTTTAATCAGTTCTCAATTTCACCCGAACGAATATTTAATATTATATAATATATTATGGGGTTTCACTTTTTTCTTTCTCCCTGGATTTTTGATTGTTAGTAATATTAATAGATTTAGCAATAATTCCAAGACTGTTCTATATTCCCTCTCTATTTCAATTATTTTCCTTATTCTTACAGGATTTATTTTCGATCGCACTCTCTTTTCATTAGGATTTAGAAAAATTTTAACCTCTAGTAATTTGTTAATTTTTTACACCTCAATCTTATTCATAGTTCTTATCATATCCTTTAAAAGAAATGTTAAATTTGATTATGGGTTGAATTTTAAAAACATAGGTAAAAAAGATGTTTTCCTTGCCTCTTTTTCAATTTTTTTAATTTTGTTTTCCCTATTTTCTGTAAATTATCTATTCAATAATAACCTCAACAGATATGTTTTATTATACTATCCTATCATGTTAAGTTTTAGCTTTCTTGTTTTAATTTTAAAACCCAACTCAAAGAAATTATATCCATTTTTCTTGATTTGTATTTCTTTGTCGATAATCCTTCCATATTCTTTAAGAAGTAATTACATCATGGGAGCTGATATAAATAGTTCATTTTGGTTTTTTAAAAATATGAACGCTCTTTCACATTGGGGTACGTTAAGAGAGGGACATCTTTATTCTGGCATGTTAAGTATAAAGCTTTTGCCAGTTATAATTAATAATATTTTAGAGGTGAACAAACATTTCATTCTCAAATTAATCATACCAATCTTTATTATCTTTTCTAGCATATCAGTGTTTGAATTCTCTAAAAAATTTTTAAATCATGAAAAATCATTTTTAGCTGCACTCTTTTTTATAGCTTCACCTTATTTTCATATGATGGCCCACAGCATCCGAACCACACTTGCAATATTCTTTGTATCAATATTAACTGTGATTTTTATCGATGAAAAAATAAATGATAAAGCATTTTTTGTATTTTTTTTATTGCTATCTATAGCGATAATAGTATCTCACTATGCTACCGCTTATTTATTCCTATTTTCTCTTTTAGTTTTAATTTTTTCTAAGTTTATAATCAATCATACTCCTTTTAGAAAAAATTTCGATTACTTAAAAAAATTAAAAACAGATCATTTTTTAGTTTATTTTTCCTTTTTTTACCTATGGCTTTCTTACACATCCAAAAGAGCTTGGCGAGGGGGCATAGATTTAATATACACATCTATTACGAATTTGAGCTTCATATTTCAAAGTGAGGCTAAAGACAGATCCGTGGAATCAACTACTGGATCTGGAATCCAAGACAAGGGAATCCCTCATCAACTGAATTTAATTATACTTTATATAGTTATTTTCATTTTATTAGTAGGATTTCTTTACATTTTCTTAAAATTCATACACAATAGAAAAAAATCCTCTTATCTACCATTTTCCTTTATAGGAATTTTTCCTTTAGGTATTTTTATTCTTTTACCGTTCATTTCGTTGGGTTATGGCATCCAGAGAACCTATCTTTACTGTGCTTTATTTTTAGGACCTCTTTTTGTGTTCGGCATATATGGGTTTTCCAATGTTTTAAAAAGTAAAAGAAAATATATTGCTATTTTAATTATAGTTGTATTTTTGTTAACAAATGTTTCTTTTACTTATGAAATAGCTGGGTATCATAATTCTTCTCATCTTAGCACAACTGGTGATATCTATAACCTAAGTATGTATCATAAGACAGAATACGACTCAGCAAATTGGTTGGGAAATCATAAAGCGAATAAAGATGTCTATTTAGATAAGGGACGGCGGAGATTAAAAACAGCTTACCCCCCTCAACCTAAAAACTTCTCTTTAGCCACGGAGGGTGTTTATTATTTACCTATGAAAAGAGAAAATTATTCTGAAGGGTATATTTA
>CAYSUV010000123.1:0-4608 GCA_964434275.1 Hadarchaeota archaeon (SeqCode)
CCCTTCCATGAGGCCTACGATAAGTGCGAGAATGATTGGTGTAACTAGTGCTAGAGCGCGGTATATCCGGAGGGAGGATCTCACCCCGTCTCTGGCTTCCTTGACCCTGGTGATGAAGTCGGTCAGGAGCTCCATCGAATGGGCTGCCACACCGCCCGTTTCCGCTATCTGTCCGAGGTGGAAGAAAGCCAGTCTGGTGAGCCATGATCTGGCGGGCATGTCGAGTTCGGCGAACCTTCGGCCCATCTTCAACTGCTTGACGGCGTGCCCTATCAATCGGTTGAATTCCTTGGTGTACTTCTTTTCCTCCCATAGGACGGCGATGGTCTTGTTTAGGGAATAGTCCAACTTCTGGTACTCCGTCACGTCACGGAGGAACTGTGGAAGGGGTTCCATCTCCCTCAGGACCCTCCGCCTCTGGATTAGTACCGGAAGTCCGTAGGCGAAGAATCCGGCGACGGCTGCCGATCCGGCGGCCATCCAAGGGGTGGAAAGATACAGGACTAGGGCGAACGTCAGCGGAACGGTTATAATTGGGAGGTAGATGTTTCCCTCGTACGTAGTGTAGTCCTTCGGCTGAGATGACCGTATCGCGGCGACGCAACCGGCCATGAGTAATGGAATTCCAAGGCAGGTGAAACCGATACCGAGCCCGCTCGCTGCGTTCGGTGCGAGAAACGCAGTCATGAGCACCAGAATCGGAAACACGAATAGGGAGGCCAGTATTACCTCCGCGATGGTCGACACGTTGTTCAGATATTCGTCCCAGGTGCGATGCGTCCTCCTGAGGAAGCTCTCCGCCTTATCGTTCAGGTAGGATGCCACATCTCCACCCGAGCGAGTTTCGGATGTATATCCCAGGAGCAGCGACTTCATTCCCCTATGTGGGTGGTTCCTCCCCAAGTTCTCGATGGCCTTCAGGGGGCTCATCCCTAGGACGTTGCTATTTCTCCTCGCGTGGTTAGCTCCCCTCTCTATCTGTTTGAAAACGCCCTCCCCGATGGTCGATTGGAGGGATTCGTAAAGGTTAAGCCCGGCGGACTGTGCTATTGCGGCGTGTATGGTGAAAAAGGGAAGTTCGCCGTCCACCGCCCGCTTCCTGTCCCCGACCATGGTCTTCAGTCTCAGCCAGGGCAGGACCGCCGTCACGAGAGGGGCTGCCAGCAGCGAGAGAAAAATCCAGTGAAAGAACAGTGCTAGAGGTATCGCAGCTATCGCGAACGGGACCGATAGAACCGTGTAGAAGACGTGCCTTGCCGCGAACCTGTAGGGGGATATCGGTACGGCCACCCTCGGGATGTAGTCCGATATGGACTTCCCCACCTTGCGGGCCGCCTTCTGAAGGAAATTGAAGTTTGAAACGAATCTGACCTGAAGGGGTTCCTCAGCCCTTTCAATTTTGACTTCTTCCTCCGACAGTATAACCACCTCAGTCCAGGTGAAATTCTCTGATTTTCCGGACGTACTCGTCGAAGCCCGTCTCCTTCATCTCGATCCGGTCCTTCAGAAACTCTATTTTTTCTCTCAGCTTCTCTTTCAGACCCTCCACGCCCTCCGCTCTGGTCTTTGCGACCTCTCTCAATCTGCGGGAACGTTCTACTAGTTCGGAAACGGTGTTCGGACGGAATGAATCGGAGGAATAATCGTAGGTGAAAACTTCCTGGAGTTCGGCCTCTCCCTCCTCGGAGGGGTTCAGCTCGCGTATGTTCGTCACACGACGAACCATCTTGCCGGAGGGTCTTCTGATCCTGCTGATGATCGGTATGCACCACACCAGGAGGATTTCCCCCTCCGCCAACGACATGGGGGACGCCCTCATTCTGGTAAGCGCCTTGTCCGGGGACTCTGCGTGCATGGTGCAGCTCCCCCCGTGTCCAAGCGAAACCGCATGTACCAGGGTCTTTATCTCCCTGCCCCGGACCTCTCCGACTGTTATGAAGTCGGGCCTGTGTCGCATGACGGCCTTGGTGAGGTCGAAGGAGTCAACCTCGTACTCGTCCCCCATTCCAAAACCCCTGTTCCGCGTGTGGAACCTGTGCCAGTTCTGGTTCGGAAGGTCGAGTTCGAGCGTCTCCTCTATCGTCGCCACTTTCATCTCCGGACTGATGCATGCGAGGACGGCGTTGAGCAGCGTGGTCTTCCCTGCCCCGACTCCCCCGGCTATGAGGGGAAAGCCGCGCCAAGAGAGGGTCTGCCAGAGGTACGAGGCCATGAGCGGGTTGATCGTTCCCCTGTCGACGAGGTGGGCGAGGCTCAGAGGTTGTTCCCTGTGCTTCCTGACGGTTAGGGTGGAACTCGGGTGTGTTATCTCGTCTCCGAAGGTTAGTGAAATCCTGTGACCTTCCCGCGTCGTGGCGTCCGTCATCGGTGCCGCGGCCGTCAAGGATTCGCCGTGCCTCTGTGCCACCCTCTGGTTGTAGTTTCTGAGTTTCAGTTCGGAGCCGAATTTCACGTTGGTCTCGAGCCATCCGAATTCCGTGAAGTCTCGATGTATTACTCTGGCGGGGTCCTGGCAGCTCGTGACGGTGATCTCCTCCACCCTCGGGTCGTTCATCGGGACGTGAAGCTTTCCGTAGCCGAGCCCGTCCCTCTTTAGGAAGTAGCGGTATTTGGAGAACTTCCCCCGCACCTCATCCATCATTCCGAGTTCGTAGGCGGAGTCCCAAATCGCACCTTCGAGGTACTTCATAGGGTCCTCGGCCGCTGCGACTTCGGGATCCAAGGAAAAGTAAAAGTTTTGAAGAAGGTTCCTATAGGTTTCCATCTCCTCCTCGTCCAAAGAGGGCTCGGAAATATGGTAGTAAGCCTTATCGCCCTTTCGCGAGATAAACGCGTGGGCTTGTCCTATGGAGTAACTGTCCAGCTCGGTTCCGGGGACCCTCGCTGCAAGTGATTCGGTGCCGAATTCTGGACCCTTCACCTTTTCCCGTTCAAGGAGCGGGGAGAATGGATTGATTTTGTCGAGTAACCCCCTGATTCTGGTGAGGGTATCTTCCCCTTCCCTATTTTTTTCGCGGGAGAAGGTAGGTCCGTCGTTAGTTTCTCCTTTCTTTTTTCCGTCTCCTTCCATGATTTTAGACCTCCCAGAATGTATTGCCCAAGTGGGTCAAGACTCCGATTGTCGAATCCTCACTCACGTTTTTGTTCAGTGATACTACCTCCTCGTCCAGGATGTCGACGACGGTCGAGCGCGTGGCGTTTACTTCTACGGAACCGCCCTCTTTCTTGACTAGGATTTTTTCTATTACGGAAGGTGTTGATCCGGTGTTCTGAATAACTATTTCCGTGTTTTCGGAATTTCTTCGAATGGTGATGTCGAGCGACTCGTGAACGCGTGACGATATCCTGCTCTGCGCCCTCTTAGCGGAACTAACTAAATTTGATTGCTCAACCACCACTCCGGCTCCTGCACCAAGCATGAACGCGAGAAGTATTAGAAGAGAAGCCGCGATAATTGCGTAACCTCCATCCTCCATCTTATCCACCCCTCCTGACGTAGTAGGAATATAGCGCGTCGCTCTCTGTGAGAAAGACGAGGGCATAGTTGTCGGAACCTGAGGTATAGCTGGATACGTCCTCGACCCTAATATCTATCAGCTTGTGGGATGGAATCCCGTTGTCGGTCGAATCCCCGTCCATGTCTAGAAATGAGAGGTCCGCCGGGTCTACCTCGTTTCCGTCGACCCATAGTTTGTCCACTTCGGCTTTCCTCTGCCCGTAATTGTATATGTAGGCGTCCAAGACATCGATCGATAAGTTTTCCTGCACATAGGTCACCGAGAGAAGTTGCTCCTGCCGCTTCTCGGCCTTTCTCATAGCCTCTATTAATCCCTGAGCCGTCGCTCTCGCCTCCCGCTCCTTGTGGATCAGGACGTAGGACATCGTGCCGAAAAATGCCGATATTACAAGTAGGAAGGCGATGACGCTTGAAACTCCCTTCTCGTCTACCATATTATCGTTTCATCTAGCTGGAAAGTCGTTTTTAAGGAGACTCAAGAAAAATATCAAAAATTCTGGAACCCTGTAGAAATTAAAGAAAAGAAGGGGAGGAGACGGGTTCTTTTCGACCACGCCTCTTTATGGTTCGGTCCTACGTGCTGTGACAGGTTACGGTCATCGACTTCTTCAGAGTCGAGCCGTCGGCCGCCGTCACGTCTATTACTACGGGATACGTTTCGCCGACCGTTACCCAGCTGGCGTCGAAGTTTGTGTTTTCGGCACCGGCGGACTGTCCGGCATTTAGATTGTCAACGTTCAGAGTAATTTCACTATCGGCGGAAATGGTCAACCGGACCGAGTCGAGGTTTACGGTTCCGGTGTTGTGGAAGGTGGCCGTTGCCACGGCAGTACCTCCCGCCTTTTTGAGGCTGAGTGACTTCGCTTGAATATTGACATTGCTGGTGAGCGAGTTCGCCTGCGTCTGAAATGCTGTATAGGTAAGTCCTCCTCCTACTAATGCTGCTGCGATCAACATCAACGTAGCGACCAGGTTAGAAATTCCTTTCGCATCGAGCTTTTCAAATATGTTGTACATCTTTACCGGATAGTTCAAGTGGGATGGGCTTTTTTACAGCGAGACAGGGCATTGTAAGGAATTAGCATTATAGC
>CAYSUV010000124.1:0-4600 GCA_964434275.1 Hadarchaeota archaeon (SeqCode)
GCTCGAAAGTTGTTTGGCGGCGAAGGGTCGTATGGTAATGGTTCTTCTATGCGGGCCGCACCTGCTGGATTGTTTTGTTTTGATGATTTGGATAATTTGAGGTCTTTCGCTAGAGACTGTAGTAGTATCACTCATAAGCACAGATTAGGTATTGAAGGAGCCATTCTACAGTCCTGTTCTGTAGCTTTGGCTGTTAATGAAGATCCTTCAACAGATTTCACCGCCTTGGATTTTTTGAAAGATGTTAGAGGGTTTATCAAGGAAGAGGAGTATTTGGAAAAGCTTGACGAAACAGAAAGTTTGTTAGAAGGTGAACCGAAAAAAAGAGAAATCATTAGAAGATTAGGTAATAGCGTTGAAGCTTTTAACTCGGTACCAACTGCGCTTTATTCTTTCTTGTCCCATTCTCAAAGTTTCGAAGATTCAGTTACTTATGGAATAAGCCTGGGGGGAGATGCTGACACGATTGGAGCTATGACCGGAGCTATCTCCGGAGCTTATCTTGGAAGCGAAAGAATCCCTTCAGTGTTGAAAGAAAAGCTAGAAGACAGTACTTATATAATAAAACTAGCTGATAAATTGTTAAAAGCTAAAAAATGATGTTTACGGATATTTTCTAGGATTTTTGAGGTTTTTTAACGTCTCTTTTACCGGAACTCGCCGTATATGACTCATGTTCCCTCTTTTCTACAGATTCTTTGAGTGTGTCCACATCTTTAGGCGGTCTATTATTTTTCCTCATATAGCGTTGGATTTTTTTCACGAAACGTTTGGTGATTACTTCAGGCAGATTTTCAAGGTTCAATATCGCTCTTTCTACGCGTGAGTGGTTCGGATTAGTAATCAAAGCGTCCAGCGCTTTTTCATCTAAGCGAATCCCCTTAGTCTGAAACAACCTCGGCAGATTATCTCTCAACTCGAAAATGGACTCTATACTTCCTTTATCTCTGTTAAGAAATAATATCTCAAAGGGTTGATCTTGCAAAAGCTTCTCTTGAGAAAGAACAGATTTTCGGTTCTTCTCCCCATCCTCAATAACTAGATAAGCATGAATATCTTTCGACGTAATACTCCTACTTTCAGGAAATACAGAGCACTCTAATTTCAAGCTTTTAACAGCTTTTTCTATCTTCTTCCCATCTTTAATGAACTTAAACAAAGAAACTTCAGACTCATTCTCTATAACAAGATCTATGAAACCTACTATCCCATGATGGAAATAAGGAACCCATACCTCATAGTTTTCAGGCTGGTCTTGCAATTGTATGAAAGATTTTATGAGACCTGAGTTTTCCTTTTTTAGCTTCTTTTGCAACTTACGCATCTCCCATCCCCATTTTATCCTTCTTGAACTTCCCTTAAAGTTCTCATTCCCGCATTTTTAAGGAAATACCGGTCTAAATCAAAGGTTTAACAAATCGGAAGGAATTTACCCACCAACGCTCCTTTCACCCTGTTAAGAAGCTTGTTCTGCTCAACCAGATTTTTGGAGTATTAACTACTTTTTGGGTCTCAGACCCATTCTAAGTCCAAATCAACAGTCGCCTTATCCTCTTTCCGCATATTCTCAATTTCCGTAGTTCCAGCTTCCTCCAATTGCTCTCCAACTATTTCGTAATGTTTTTCACACCACCAAAAACCCCGAGCAAGTATAGTCCCTTCTCTATCACATACACAACACTTAACCAAGTTAAACACCTCGCCCAACCATAAATGAAACCGCGACCGTTCAATAAAAAAATTTACATTTAAAAAGAACAAACCCGTCATAAAAGCCTCCTAGAACACTGGTTAAACCCAAAATCTTGATAACCTCTATTTTTTAAAATTTACAAAGATGGTTAACTGCAAAAACTGCGGGGAAAATTTTCCTAACAACAAATTTGAATGTCCGTATTGCGGTTCTCAAGTTCCTACTCAGAAGAAAAAAATAATTAGAGAAATTAAAAATCAAGAAGAAAAGAGAAAACGAGCAATAGCAGTATTCTTACTGTCTATGTTCGGAATTTGGATAATCCCCCTCCAAAAAATAATTCTTATGCTTGCAATAATCTCGCTCGGAATAATACCCTCCCTAATCATCTACCATACATGGAAGAAAAAACAAGAAGAAAAGAAACTAGAAAGATAACTCAATATAAGCAAACGAACCGAAAAGATTCCGTCAAGACACAAGAAAACAAATTCACGCTGAACAATTCAAATCTCAATGAATTCTTAGACAGCATAGGAAACCAAAAATTGCAACAAAACAGAAAATAAAGACAATAACTACCTTACCACCATTTTTAGCGATTGAATCCAAAAAAATATGTAAACCTCATTGAAAAATAAAAAGCTAAAGTTCGAAAGATAAGGAAAATACGTTAAAATTTTTAAAAAGTTCACAAAAAAACAGAGTGAAATAATGAAATATGAGGAAATTCAAGAAAAAATAGAAAAAATAACTAAAAAACCCTGTAAGGGGATTCCTGAAGAAGAAATGGCGGAAGTTAGAAAAAAGTTTGCTGAAAAATGTCCAAAATCTAAAGAATTGAACGAAGAATTTTCTAAACTAGTCTCCGACAAGTCACACCACCCGCTGGTTGTTAAAGACCCTTTCCCTCTTACCGTCAAAAAGAGTCTAGGGACGAAAGTTTGGGATGTAGATGGTAATGAATATATCGATTATTTAATGAGTGCAGGTGCTTGCATACTCGGACATAACTATCCTCCACTCCAAGAAAAACTAAACGAAGTGACTGAAAATCTTGATCCGAACGTTTATTGCAATACTGAATGGGAAATAAAAGCTATTAGAGCTATCAAGGAAAATTTCCCAACAATAGATAGGTTCCAATACTTCCAATCCGGAACAGAAGCTGATATGGTTGCAGCTAGGATAGCTCGTGTTTTTACTGGGAACGAAAAGATAGTGAAAATAGGCGGAGCTTACCATGGTTGGTCGGACCAGTTCATGTATGATATTCATATTCCTCATTCGAAAGATTTGGAAGCTCATGGAATACCGGAAGGTTGTTATGAAAACACTGTAAGCGTTCCGCCAAACGATTTAGATGCTTTAGAAAAAACTTTAGAAAAATATTCCTCAGAAGGCGGAGGAGTAGCGGCTGTGTTTCTAGAGCCTCTTGGTCCTGAGTCGGGCGCTATTCCGATAGAGCCTGGTTTTAATCAAGCTGTTCGAGAGCTCTGCGATGAGTATGGTGCTTTGATGGTTTTTGATGAAGTTGTTACTGGATTTAGAATGGGGTTGGGAGGAGCTCAAGAGTATTACGGTGTAAAACCTGACTTAACTGTTCTCGGTAAACTTTTAACTCACGGTTATCCTTCCACTGGAGGTGTTGGAGGAAGAAAAGATGTTATGGAGGTTGCTTCTGTAGGTATTGAACCGGGAGAAAAAAGTGCTTTTGTTTCTGGAACGATTAGAGCTAATCCCTTATCTGTCGCCGCCACTTATCATACTATCAAACTTATCGAAGAAAACAATACAGTAAAAAAAGCTGAAAAATCAGCTGAAGATCTAGTGAAAAAATTAAACAATCTATTTGATGAATATGATCGACCTTACTTCGCCCGTAACATGAAATCAATCGTGCATTTTGAAACTTTCGCTCCTTTAGCGATGGATATAAGAAATCCTGAAAAATTGGAAGAAGCCAGACAGCGTAAAAAGTGTGTAGATGAAATAGCTACAGTACTACTATCAAAAGGGATTAAAACAAAATACGGAAACCGTGGATTCGTCAGCATGCAACACTCAAAGGAAGATAACGATAAATTCGTAAAAGCCTTTGAAGAAGTCCTTAAACTAATACCAGAAAACTAACCTAAATCTCCAATCCACTCACTTAGAATCCTAAGAAGTGAACATATAACTGTTCTTTAGAAAATAAAAAATATTAGAAATATCTCCAACTAAAAACCCTAAAAATCATTCAGAATATAAAAATGGTGCGACCGCCGGGATTTGAAACCGGGTTACCAGCATGGTAAGGTCGGGCGATTTATTTAGGAAAAAGCTAACTAAAACACTTAATTTAGTAAATAATAGTGGCTTTTTTATTTTTGTTCCAAATAGATAACAATATTGCATTCTATAGATTAATAATTAGAATAAAACACGTGAAAAATATTTTCTTTTAACCATACCCCTTTATATCTTATTAAAAGAAAGTTATACATCATGAATGGAAAAGAAAACGTTTTAGGAGTTATAGAAGACTTGCGAACAGGTTTTCTCGGACGTAATTCCTATAGCTTGGTTGTGACTGACCGCCGCCTTATATTTGCGAAATATTCTACAGAATTGATGAAGCAAGAACGAGAAAAAGCTCTAGAAGGGGCTCAAGATAAGGGGTTTTTTGGCAGATGGAAAGCCTCTATTTCGTCCGGGTTTGATTTCCACAAGAGATACTATAATATGGAACCACAGGTGATACTCCAAGAAGACGAAGATAACTATGAGATCAGACCAGAAAAAATAAAATCCGTTAAATTAAGTGGAAGAGGATTTGACCCAGGTTTAGATAAAAGAGATCCGAATAAAATGGAGATAGAGTGGTCCGGTGGGAAAGAAAAGTTTAAATTCGAAAAACAGAGT
>CAYSUV010000125.1:0-4594 GCA_964434275.1 Hadarchaeota archaeon (SeqCode)
ACCTAAGCCACCTATTCCCACACCTAAAAGTATGTAACCCATTTGCGAAATTCCAGAGTAAGCCAGAAGACGCTTTAAGTCCGACTGAACAAGTGCCATAAACGCTCCTACAATCATTGAGATAAATCCTAGGAATATGAAGATTGAACTCATTTCTACTGCTCCAAATAGCATGAATGTTACTCTGAGAAGTGCATAAACTCCTACCACTGCTGTTCCCCCCGCTAAGACAGAGCTTATTGAGGAAGGCGCTGCTTGATATGCATCGGGTAGCCAAGCATGAAGTGGAATCATTCCGATCTTAATTCCAAATCCAGTGACGAAAAGCCCTAGTGCAAGCATCATTGTGGGTGGGAAACCGCCCACCATCGTTCTAATAGCATTCAAGCGGACCGAAAGATCAGCTATGTTTAATGTCCCAGTCAATCCGTAAACCATGGCAACTCCGAGTAGGATTGCAACTGTTCCAACTGTTCCAATCACAATATATTTGAACGCACCTTCTACAGATTTACCTGATCGGAAGAAAGCCACTAGCCCATACGATGTTATCGACATGATTTCAAAGAACACATACAGATTGAAAATATCCCCTGTGAAGGATACTCCAATCATTCCAGCACTCAAAATTAAGAGTAAGAGATAATAATTGTCCAAGCCTGATTCTTTATCCATAAATCCGATTGAGTATATTATTACCAAGAAAGTCATGCCAGCAGCTATCATACCTGCCAAAAGGGACAATCCGTCTACTGCTAGATTTATACCCCACGGAGGTACCCTTCCAACAAGCTGATATGTTAATATCTGATTTCCAAAGATTACCGATTTAGCCATTATAGCCATGAGTGAAACAGTTATAAACGAAATCAGTAGCGCAAAATAATCCCGAATCTTGGAAGCTCCCACTCGCTCACCTATAATACCCATCACTGGAGTGAAAAATCCGCCAAACAACGGGACCGCTATAGCCAAAATAGTGAATATATCTGGATTCATCCTCTCAACTCCCTAATCTTGTCCGGATTTAGTGTTCCATACTTACGATATAAATAAATTACAAGTGATAAAGCAAAAGCCACTATCGAGATATCAATAACTATAGAAGTTAGCACGAGAACCTGCGGAATAGGATCTACAGGTAAACCAACCGTGAAACCTGATTTGAGCAACTTACCCGTCAAAATAGGCGGGCCTGCATTGAAATTGTAACCTATACTGACTAGGAAAAGATGCACTCCATCTGTAAGTAGTTCAAGACCTATTACCATCTTGATAAGGTTTCTTCTAAACAACAAACAGTAAAATCCGACAACGAAGAAGAGCATAGCAATCGGATAATGTAACGGAATTAGTTGCACCATAATCACTCACCCCTTACCTCAAGCATAGCATACATTATAGTCACTAATCCAGCCCCCACCTTGATCCCAACTCCAATATTCAAAATCGGAAGATTTCCACCACTTAGCAAAGTTCCAACGACTCCTACACCTGGAACTTCACCGAGGAAGTGACCTACAAGAATTATTCCTATAAACCCTAAACCTACCAGCATTATCGCCCCAAAACTCTCTAAAGCCTCAGCTTGCAAATCACCTAAACTTTCTTTGGCTTTTTCAGAACCGTATGCGAGAAGTAATAAAGCCACACCAGTTGCGATTATAACTCCACCGGGGAACCCACCTCCAGGAGTAATGTGACCATGAAGAATTACATAAACACCAAACAGAACCATTATCGGGAATAAAACTCTAGCTACCGTTTTAACAATAACCGTCATTCCTTTTTCTTCACTCATTCATTCTCACCTTCCTTTTTCGAAGCACGGAAAAGAGCAGCCACGCTAGCCACAGCAACAAATATCACCGTAGCCTCCCCCAAAGTATCATAACCACGATAATCCCACAAAATAGCAGTAACAGCATTCGCAGCTCCAGTTTCTTGAGAAAACCTACTAAGAATATCTACAGAAATACTCTGCTTACCAAAATTATCAGGCCTGCCCTCTACGATTTTAAATATCCCTTCTTTAGAAACGCCATAATAAGTCAGAGCTTGTTCATAATTATCCAAGTTTTCCTCACTGGGGCGTTGCGGGAAGTTGCCGAAAGGTGCTAAATCACCTTGTACAACCACATATACTGAAATTAAAGCAAGAAATATTATTAGAATGGTCGCCACTCCTTCTCTCTTTTTCATTCTTTTTCCTCCCGCTCGGTTTTACTTATTGCTATCACATAAAACACTGTAGCCATTCCACCGTATACCGCAGCATTAGTAATCGCCACATCCGGCGCTTGAAGCATGAAGAAAATTATGGAAAGCCCTACAGTAGCTCCAGCTAAAACAAAAACAGCATAAAGCAAATCCTTTAGATGAATAGCAACTATACTAGCCACCAAAACAAACAAGAGAATAGCATTTTGCAATAATAAAACCCAATCCATCATCCCTCAACCTCCTTCAACTTATCAACATTGCTTTCAGGGTATAATTCTTCTCCTGATTTGTGAGCAGCCCGCGCAATCGCGTGAGATCCTACCGGGTTTGTGAAAAACAAGAATAATGCGATTATGATTGCTTTCAAAGAAAACTCAAACGTTGGTCCCCATATCGCTATTACTATTAGTCCTACAATCGTACCTCCAAAGACACACAAAGTTTCTGCATGTATTCGATTATACACGTCAGGCATTCTGATTATGCCTATCGCACCCACAATTGCAAAAAAGCCGCTGAGTGCTAGAAGAGCGTAGGGTAGGTATTTTATGATCATTGCTACGATTTCATTCATTCTTCCAATCCTCTCCCTTCTAAGTATTTTGATACCGCCAAGTCTCCTATAAATGCAATGATAGCGTATACAAGAGCAATATCAAGAAATATAGACTCTCTATAAACAAGCGCGAAGAATCCTAAGACTCCAACTGCGAGGGCTGTTAACGCATCAATTGATACAACTCTATCAAACATTGTCGCCCCGATAATTGCTTGAATCATAGTTAGTAAGATACCCAGTAGGAAAGCGATTATGACTATTAAAAGAACAGTGCTCATCCTGCAAACCCTCCTTTTAGAAATCTTTCTAAGGGTTTGCCAACACCGTCAAAAGCTTCTTCGGGACTAATCTTATCACCTGCTGTAATCCAGTGTACAAACAACCTTGGCTTTTCTTCATCGATTTCAACGGTCAAAGTACCGGGTGTCATTGTAATAGAATTAGCCAGAGCAGTTAGTCCAACCTCATCTTCCGATTTGAACTCAGTAGGTAATTCCACAATAGAAGGAGAAATTGAAAGTCGAGGATCAAGAATGCGGAGAGCAACATTAAGATGCGCTTTAATCTCTTCCCAAATATATGCGGGAATATAAGCAATGAGATATAGCCATCTTATAGGATTAAAAATACTGCCGGGACTTTCAGTGAAAAACTCATACGTCAATCCTGCTACAAAAACTGAAACAATCCCCCCTATCACGAATTCTTGCATTGCCAAATTGGTTTTAAGTAAAGTCATGAATTGTGCGAGGTATCCAGGGAATTTTAGATGGATTATACCAAGGATAACATTATCGATAACTCCGGTAAGGAGTAACCAGATTATCCACAGGCAAATGAATGTAGCTACAAATTTTTTCCCTGACATATCTAATCGTTTGCATTGCACTAGAACTTTATATATTTTCGCTCTTTTCAAGATTTAAACCGAAAGAAAAACGCCTATATTTCCAAATATTTCAAAAATAAACGGTAAAATAATGTTTTTTCGCTAGTCTCGAAAAAGTTAAGGAAGCACAATAGGAAAACTAACAAAAATACAATCTCTCTCTAACAGATATAAAACACTTCCGAATCTCTATCTTAAAACACAAAGAAAAACATTTGTAAATTAAAGGTGTCTAAATTTCCCTCCGAAAAAAGAGCTGAAATCCTAATTGATGGAATAGTCCAAGGGGTAGGATTCAGGCCTTTCATCTACAGGCTAGCAACAAAAATAGGAGTCGCAGGAACTGTCAAAAACCTAGGCGATGCCGGAGTCAAAATAATAATCGAAGGGGTTGAAAATAAGATCGAAGAATTTTTAGATAAGATACCTAAGGAAAGTCCTCCTCTTTCTGAAATACATTCTATAAATGTGGAGTATTCCCAGCAGGAAGGTTTGGAAGACTTTAAAATCTTGAGGTCAGGGGAAGGTGGAGAGGGAAGTGGGACAATCCCTCCCGATACAGCAATGTGTGAAAAGTGTCTGGGAGATATGCGGAACCCGGAAAGTCGATACCATACTTATTGGGCGACCTCTTGCGTTGATTGCGGGCCTCGCTTTACTGTGATTAGGGGGTTGCCTTATGATAGACCTCGAACTTCTATGGATGAGTTTCCGATGTGTGAAGATTGTAGGTCTGAATATGAGGATCCGAAAGACCGGAGGCATCACGCTCAGACTATTGCTTGTCCGAATTGTGGTCCTGAATTATTTTCTGTTCCATCATCGGATGATCCGATTGAAAAAACAGGAGAAGTGCTGAAAGAGGGCAAAATTGTTGCTATTAAGGGAGTCGGCGGGTCTCACTTAGCTTGCGATGCTTACAA
>CAYSUV010000126.1:0-4591 GCA_964434275.1 Hadarchaeota archaeon (SeqCode)
ACCTTTTGGAAACACCCCTACTAAACTCATTAAAACCGCCCCGATAAGAAAAATCTTTGAACCAATGTTTCCAAGCTTACCATTTGTCAAAACGGGTAGTTTAAACGAAAAAGTGAGGAATAATAACCCTGAAAAAATCATTCCGATATTAAAAATTATGAAGTAATTTCTTCCGAAAGCACCTAAATCGCTAAGTGCACAATTTGGAAAGCTGAACCACGGATTTAAAATGATCGACGCTTGGATAGATAAATACATAACAAAAGGAGCTAAAATCCCGCAAACCCCTGATTCTCGATTTGAAATAATATCTTTCATATTAAATCCCCTTAGAGAGAAAAGGGATATAACAACTTTGCCCTTCCTTTCGTTCCAGTAAATTTGAATAGTTTATCTCATATTAGTATACAAAGAGAAGATTATGAAAGACAAAATTCCGAAGATTGTGAAAAGCTCTCATAAGGATCTTCCCCATTTTTCGGATGGAAGAGTAGATTACTCTGAGTCCGAAATGGCACCCACTACCGTAATATTTCTCAAGTATAACGAAGAGATTCTCTTACTGAAAAGAAGCGATAAGGTTACACACAGAAAAAATAGCTGGGGTGTAGTCGCAGGTTATCTGGACGAGTTGAAAACTTTAGTGAAAAAAGCATTGGAAGAAGTAAGCGAAGAAACGGGAATAACTAAGGATAAGATTTCTTCTATAATTATAGGTGAGGTTTATAGATTTCAAAAGGAGGAGACTACTTTCGTTTCACACCCGATTCTCATGGAGCTAAAAACTAAGCCTCGAATAGAGCTCAGCTGGGAACATACCAAATATAAGTGGGTAAAAATAGGTAAAGCTGGAGAATATCTCCCAAAATATGCTCTTGAGGAGCTAGATATGCTTCTCTCGAAAAAAGAAGAACAGAATTGACTTTTAAACCAAATACAGTTAGAATCTTTCCTCACTTTGAATCCGATTAATGACTTATTGAAATGGGTTAGTTATTTATTTCCCATTATGTATTATCTGGTGGTGGCACGAATTGCATATAAACGCGCTAGAATTGATAGCTTTTATAATTCTTTTCTTCGTGTTTAAAAAAGTCACAAAAATAAAACCGGGAAAACTGTTAGCCCTAGCCGGTCTCTTTCCTTTTTTCTTGCCATTCACACAACTATCCAATCCTACGGCAGCAAATTTCTTAAGTAGGTATTTAAGCTTATTAGCCCATTTTTTCGTCCATGTCGGAATTGGGAGTGTTGTGGGAATAACTTTAGAGGAATTCTCTTAATCTTCCCGTTTTAGCCCTAACTCTCGATTGGGTTTTTAAATAGCTTTAATTTTCGGGGGTGTTTTTTAAGGGATTGTCGTAAAAAGGGCCAGATTAACTAAAATTACCTTAACTAAACTTAAATTAACTAAAGATTTATATACTATAAGTAAAATTAATTTTACTAGGAAGGTTGATAATTTGGCAGTTGCAGACTTGATAGAAAAGTCAAAAACAACAAAAGTTAACTCAGAAAAAACCACGGAAAAAGAAGTAACAGAATTCAACGAAGACCTCACACCCGAACTCGAAAACATAGTCCAAGAAAAAATAAGCCCCATAGCAGACGATTACTCCATAAAAATACTCTCAGCCACTCTAAACGAAGGAAAAACAGTAAGAGAACTAACCCGCGAACTCGACATACCAACAGCAACATGCTACAGAAGAGCTGAAGAATTACTGGAAGCTTCGTTGCTAAAAACTATAGGGCTAACAGAAGGAGACAGAGCGCGAATATTCAAATCCAACACATCGAAAATCGAAATATCCTTCAAATTCGATGACGGAAAGCTTGAGGTCGCTGTTGATTCTAAAGAAAACGACCGAGACTAGACTGAGGAAATCCACATAGCTAAGTCCCCACCGACAAACAGTAATAGTCTCTATAGCGTAGAGATCGAACAATCAGTTCATAAACCTCAAAATAGACACTACAATATCCCCAGTCTCCTCAATACTAGAAAAGTTCATCAAAACATCCTGAGTAATACCACTCTTATCCTCAAATTGGATTTTAAAAGTATTTTTACGGACCTCAATCTCATCTATAGAAGATGAAGAGGTACCCTCTACCTTTTCCATAACATCGTCCGGAACAAAATCATGTAATTTCTTTTTCCCAACCAACTCATCCTTCGAATATCCAGAAACAGTAACAAATTTTTTGTTAGCTAATTTTATCACACCACTTTTATTAATCACCACAACCGGAACACCTAATTTTTCGAAAAAATTACGAAAACGCTTCCCCCCCTCCAAAATTTTCTTTTTATACTTTTCTTTCCCAACCTCACTCACCACTGTTTCCGCTATGACACGAGCAAGAGCCTTAGGCTTTTTCCCCTTCCTAACGTACCGATCAGCTCCGAGATTCAAAGCCTCCATCGCAACTTCTTCTTTACCCTTACCAGTCAAAATAATAAAAGGAAAATCAAATCCTCCATCTCTTAAAGCTACGAGAAAATCCAGTCCGTTCATCCCCGGCATATGATAATCTGAAACGATAGCATCATATTCACCATTTTCTATATTTTCTAAAGCTTCTACAGCAGAGGTTTCTGTAATCACATCTAAACTATCATTTTCCTTTTCTAATAGTAAGGATAATTGAGTCAGATAATCCGGTTCATCATCAACTAGTAAAACTCTAAAATCCTCCTTTTCCTCCATTTTACAGCCCCTAGTAAAAATGTCCTTTCCAAATGATAAAATAATTAACTATCTGGAAGCTAAAAACTTCGAAAACCCTAAGAAAACAGAAAAAATTTCAAGAAGCAGCTTCCCTAAATCGTTCTATTACAAATTCATCTTCTAATGCAGTAAGGAAATTACCTGCTCGAGGACCATGGTCCTTCCCTAATATTGAGAGGTATATAGCTTTGAAAAAATCTACAGGTTCTATATCATATTCTTCTGCCAATTCGAAAATCCTGTTATGTATTTCAACTGGGCCATAGTTGTTTTTTGATATTTCATCTGCTAAGGTTGAGAGGAACTTTTTTTGGGGAGTGGTAAGCTTTTCCCCGATATCTTTTGGAACTTCTTCTAATATTTCGAGTTTTTCGTTCTCGGGGGCGTATTTTTTTATCCAATTATTAGCTTTTCTAAGTCTTTCCTTTGCGAGTTCTATTTCCCAATCTTCAGGATTTTCCAAAACTCCTTTCCTTTTCAAAATTTCTATAACATGACCCACATCACGAGCAACTTGAATCATTATAGCCGCTAATCTAATCGGGATTCTTTCGGGAAAATGATCGGGAACATCATCAGTTTGTGATAATTCATAAACTCTCTTCATCTGCTCTTCCCTACTCTCGCTTACCTCCTCTCTATCAAAATACACTTCTTCTAAACGCCTATACTCTTGATACAATTCTAACAAAGGTACCCCTGGATCAAAATCAACAGCTTTCAAAGCCTTACTCCGGAAAATGAAATACCTCAATAGTTCAGGCTCCGCCACTTCAAGCCACTCCTCTAAAGTAAAAACCCTGCCTTTAGAAGAAGACATAGGGTCCCCTCCCAAACTAATCCACTCATAAGGAACAGGCTCTGGAGGTTCCATACCAAAAACCTCTCTTACAATATGCTTACCGGTATCATAACTTCCACCGTCAGCAGCATGATCCTTCCCAAAAGGCTCACAAACAACATCCAACATATGCCACCTAGCCGGCCATTCCACACGCCATGTAAGTTTCCCCTCACCCTCCGTATAATCGGCCTTTCCTTCGTGAGAACATCCTTCTACATAGTCAGCGGAATCGCAAGTATAGTAAACGTAATTATCTTCCCAATCATAAGCTCTCGTAGTAGCAATTCTACCGCACTTCTCACAAACTGGGTCATAAGGCAACCAATCTTCAGAAAGTGGATCAGAACGATACTTATTCAAAATGTCCCTAATTTTTTCGGCTTGTTCTAAAGCTGTTTCAATCTCATCAACTAATCTCCCGCTACGATAAACTTCAGAAGAAGAATAAACTTTCGGACGGACTCCAAACTCCGGTAAAACATCCAAAAAAGGTTCTACAAAATAATCCACAAAACTATCATAACCCGATTCAGGTGCCGGTATATCGATATAGGGCATGCCCAAATACTCCTCGTAGTCCTCCTCAGGAAGGGGCCAAGGAATTCTTCTTAGAGGGTCGATATCGTCAGCATACCATATTATTTCAGAATCTTCACCTTTTTCTCGTAAAGCCTTGCTAACTGCATCAGCGATAAAAACATCCTTAGAATGACCGATATGAATATGACCTGATATAGATGTTCCGCTAGCTATAACTTTAGGGTCTGGTTTATCCAACACGTTTTCGGCGGTCTGATCAATCCAATGCATTGTTTTACCGGACCAAACTTATACGGCAGTTCGTAAAACTTTACGGGGGTGAAAAAGTGGATATAGCTGAAAGAATGGATAATGTTCCCGGTTCTGGAACTCTTGAGATTCTTTCAATAGCTAATGAATTGGAAAAGAAAGGTGAAGACATAATTCACTTAGAGGTTGGACAGCCTGACTTCGATACTCCGGAACACATCAA
>CAYSUV010000127.1:0-4584 GCA_964434275.1 Hadarchaeota archaeon (SeqCode)
CACATGGGTTACGTTTAGTTTCTTTTAGTTAACTTGTGTAAAATTTCACTTTTTAAGGTACTTTATGTCTACTAACTAGAAAAACCAATCTAAGCTCTAAAAGGCAATAAGAAAACCGTTTTTAAAAATTTGAAGTAAAAAAATTAATCCATAAATAAAAAAAGCTCTGAAAAGATAAAATTACTATAATAAAGCCTAAAAAATCCTTAAAGATGAGAATAAAATAAATAAAACTGCTTAAAGCCCCCAAACCGGAAAATAGGTAAAAACACAAAAACCATACATAAATTAAGAAGGCCTTTTAAAAGAAAAGGATGAAGCATCAAAATCATCAAAACAAAAACCAAAACTATAAGCATCCTGTATGAAATTCTCAAAGAGGAAACAAAATGGAACCAATTGACGAAAGATTCCAAGAAAGATGCGAAATAAACCAATCAGGCCCCATAAAAGTGGCAGAGTGTAACTGTGACGGTTGTGAAGGAATAAGTTCTCTAGATTCAGAACTTTGCCGCAGATGTGTCTTTGAAGGCCTAGCGGGTGAAGATGAAGTTGAGCGGGTGATTTTGGGGAAAAGTTTCGACCATATTTATCCAACATCAATAATCTCTGAACTATCGAGAACCTTGGGAGCGCTAAAAGCAAATGTTTGGGACCGGACATACTACTCTCCAGAATCTGAGTTAGACAAGTGTGACTCTTGTATCGAAAGAAGAATGAAAAAAATGAAAAAAATCTGGCCTTCTTTAATGGAGAATCCTCATGATTTTTCCGAATTAGAAGAGGTGGCGGGGGATGAGAAGGAAACTTCCGGTGGCGAGTGTGAAGGTTGTTCCGATGATAATTTTTTAGCATTAATCAGAGGTATTAAGAAAGCGTTGAAAACCGTTCCGAATTTTGAGGATCTTGGTTCTGAAAATTATGATGAAATTTTCAATGTTAGGGTTCAACCATTTTTTATAGAGGGAATTTGGAATCCTCCAGAGAAAGATGTGGAATTAATCGATTCTTATCCTCTGCCGGAGGATAGAGGCGAAGTTAAGATTTATAGACAAGAAGACAGACCGGTTCCTCTTTACACGCTAGATATTCCAGAATTTGAACTTTCAGAAGAAAAGGTAGAGTTATTGTACGAAGCTTATAAGATGGAGATAGATACAGCACCATCTCATGCTCGGTTTGCCGAACCGACGAGAATAAGAGGATTTGCGGAGGACTGGTATAACACATTATTACACATCGTGAAAGAAAAATCAGACACCAATATCCCATCGGAAGAGATTCGAGAACTCGCCCAGATGATGGCGAAATGGCTCAACTACAAAATCTTAGAACCGATAAGCAAAGACGAAAGCGTCACAGATATTTATATCGAAGCTCCACCCGAAAAACAACCTGTAAGGATAGTTCATCAAAGATGGGGGAACTGCGAGACAGGAATCTATTGGGACTCACCCTCACTAATGGGACTTGCTGAAACTCTAGCCTCAAAGCTCGGAAGGACTTTTGACGAACCAGATCCACAACTTGATGCCGAAATTCCGGAATTGGGATTGAGATTATTTATCAGCAGATACCCCGTCCTATGGACGGAAAACTCGGCCGCAGCCGCAATACGTAAACGTAGAGGTGAGCCTTGGACACAACCTCTATTCTTTGACAAGGGATCGATAACTCCTTTGGCCTCTTCTTTTGTGAGTAATTTGATTAGGTTGGGTTCTTCACTGTTCACGATTGGAGATATTGGGACAGCTAAGACTTCTTATCTGATTACTCAAATTCCAGAAATTGGATCCCGGGAAAGAATTATCACATTTCAAGATACAGAAGAAGTCCAGTTTGAAGATTTTATTGACAAAGGTTATGAGTTGGAAAATGTTAGAGTGATGGACGCTGATCATCTCCAAGATCAGATTAATGCGTTCCTTCGTGGCTGAGCTGCCTACTGGCTAATCACCGAAGTTAGATCTACGGAAGCAGTAAAGTCAGCATTGGGAGCGGCTGCGAGAAGAGGTAGTCAACCAGTTCTGTCAAGTTTCCACGCCAGAACTAAAAGACAAATGTACGACCTTGTGTGTAACATTATGGAACTTCATGAGGCCGCTTACAAATATGTCGACTTTATAGTTAGCACGGCCAAGTTTGAGACTTCTGAGGGGACTATTAGAAGGGTTACTGAAGTTTCAGAAATTCTGAAAGAATGGACAGAAGAACCGGAATATGTGGAGCTTTTCTCTGACAATCGTGAAGAAGATATTTTAGAACCCGCTAATCTTTTCGAAGGGCCCCAAAAATGGGTTGATGAGGTTAATTCTTATGATCTGACTGATTTGGATGTGGAAGAGGCTGTGGATAAGCTCGACTTTTTACCGCCTGAAAAAGGTGGGTCCAGACAAGTCCAGAGGCAATGTGAAAGATTAGCTATCGCACCAGAGGAGTTCATGGAAAGGATTCTCACTGAAGCCAAAATGAAATCCGAGATTCTGGCTTTAGCTAAATCAGAAGGAGATAAAACTTATCTTGAACTGCCTTTTGTCACGAGAAGTTATGACAAATATTTCAGCGAAGTTGAGCGAAACGCGCCGGATTATCAAACTGCCTTGACTAATTGGGAAAAATGGTTGAGGGATGTCAAGTGAAAGAGCCCGAAGTCCTGCCGGAAGTGTCTCGAGACGTAAAAGAAATTCTGGAGGAAATTAGAAAAAAAGAAGAACGACCACCTAACCTTTACGAAAGACTCTGTCGTTTCTCGAACAAAATATTTGGAAACGTCAGCAAAGACATGGAAATTACAGATGAAACAATAAAACAAATATCGTGGGCTGGCCTAAGGGTTTCGCCTTCTGAATGGTGGGCTGGTTTTTTATTTGTTGTGCTTGTGCCTGTTATGGTCACGATTCTTCCTTGGATTGTTTTAATATTGTTAGGGACTCCTTTCAATTCGATATGGTATCTTCCGATTCTAGGACTGGCAATATCTGGTTTGGGTGGAGGAGCATTTTACTATTATCCGATGAGCACTGCAGATATGGCTAAGTCCGAAGCACAATCAAGGGCGATAGAAACGATAATGTTAATGAGTTTCGCACTTCACCACCGTCCAGATTTGAGAGGCGCCGCTGTTTTCGCTTCTAATGCAAGTGAGGGAAGGTTAGCGGAAGATATTCGAGAAGGCTTGTTAAAACTCGACCAGAAACGAAGTTACGAATCTGTTCGACAATTGTTAACCGTCATCGCTCATAATTGGAGGGAGATTGATGAGGGAGTTCGCAGAGCAATATTCGACATTTTACGATCAACTGGTCAAAGTGAGGAATCATTGAGACGACAGGATGTTTCTCAAGCCCCACAAAGGGTTCTTGAAAGCGCTGAAAGACAACTCGGATCAAGATTAGACTCTCTAGTGATGCCTACTATGACTTTCATGGTTTTCGGCTCACTAGCGATAGTAGGAGTTATCGGACTATCACCGATTTTCGGCATGATTGGTATGAATTTCATCGACATCAAGTTCTTTACCCTTGCAGCAGTTGCAATCATTGCAAGTTTTCTAGCATTCACAACCTTCATCGGAAGACGCAGACCTGCCACAGTACCACCTCCAACAATACCCTCAGACGACCCAAGAGTCCCACCCCAAGGAAAAGCATGGCTATACAAATGGACAACACCAACATGGCTACCACCACTAATAATACTCATCACACTATCAACCCCAGGAATCCTCTACCTCACCGGAACCCTAACCAAAAACCCAATCATAACCGGACCAAACACATTCTGGATAATCTGGGCACTAACCGCAGCAATCGCCACCTACGCCCACCTAAAAGTAGGCCCGAAAGCCGAAATCAGAGACCAGATCAGAGAAGCAACACAAGACTGGACGATGGCGCTAAACATAATCGGTTCCAGAATCATAGATGGAAGACCGATGAGACAAGCGATGAAGGAAACTGCAGGAATTATGACAGAATCAGAAGTGGGGAAACTTTTGGGACAGGCGACTGATACTATGGACAAGTTTTCTACAGATGCTAATTACGCGTTTTTTAAAACAGGTCTTTTAGGACAGATTTATAACCCGCTTGTCGCTAACCTGCTCGGCGTTATCACCAGGGTTAAAAAGGGTTCTGAAAAAGCGGCTGGAAGAGCTTCTATGCAAGCGGCTGAATTTTTGGACACTTTAAATGAGGTTGAGAGAAGGTTCAGAGAAAAAATCGGAGATGCTACTGGAAACCTTTGGCTTATGGGAATAATACTCTTACCAGTAGTTTGTGCACTTTCAGTCTGGATTATGGATTTTATGGGAGAACTCTCTCTAACAGTAGGATCCGCAGCTCAAAGAGCCGGATTATCCAACATACCTTTACTAACTGGAGCTCTAGAAACCGTCGAGGTTGCAATTTTGAAACTAGTAATGGGTATCACTGTAATATCTCTGATTTTGATCGTCGTCCGACATATTTCTGTGATACGAGCGGGGAGAGACCCGGTCGAGTTTTGGAGTAAAATACCATTAACCGTGGTTTCAGGCACGATAATTTACACCCTAGCATATTTAGGATTTTCACTACTCAATAT
>CAYSUV010000128.1:0-4553 GCA_964434275.1 Hadarchaeota archaeon (SeqCode)
ATCCACTTTAGCCAAACTTCTTTGTCATGCATGTCGTTCAGATATTCTCCATCTTCGTCTTTTAGGAAATAGTTTACAGAGAATATTGAGGGTTTGTCTTCGAGTTTTTCTCCAAACTCTAACTGGTTTTCGATATATTGTCCGATGGGTATTGATAAGAAATCTAAGTTTGACATAGGGTTAAATCTTCGTTCTCCCGATTTTCCTAAAGTTGCGGATGTTGTTTCTGATTCGATTGTAGCTCCTTTGGTTAGGATTCCATGCTTCCAGTTGTAGGCTTCTTCCACTGGGACGCATGTGTCTGAGTCTCTCCCTCCATAGATTATCCCGTCGAGTTTTACTCCCTCCGGACTTTCTAAGTCAGGGTCTTCGTTTTCGAGATCTGATATTCTTAGAGTGTACCTAGCATTTCGATGTGAAGGGGTTAGTTCTCGCCCTTCGTCATCTTTTTTTCCTTCTCTCCATTCACCGGAATAGTTAATTCCATTATTCGGAAGTTCTCTACCCATCCCCATCCAATACGTATATCCATCGTTAACAAGAACGTTTGAGAAAATTACTTCTCCAGGTGTAGTTATTGCTTTCCAGATTAATGGATCATTTTGAGGATTAACATCCCTAATTATTCCAAATATTCCATTTTCAGGATTGGCTGCTCTAGCAGCACCGTCTACTTCTCGAATGTAAGCGATATCGTCTCCTACCAAACTTTCGTTTTCTATCATCGATGTAGAGGTTTTACCACAGGCAGAGGGAAAAGCTCCGGTGAAATAAGACTTTCTGTTTTCAGGGCCGTATACACCCATTATGAACATGTGCTCTGTTAACCAACCCTCTTTTGATGATTCTTTAATCGCTAGACGCATCGCTAGTTTTTTCGCTCCTATAGTGTTTCCACCATACTGTGTGTTAGTTGAGAAAACAGTATTTGCACTCAGATCTGTGTATACTCTTCTCTTGTCAATATTTTTCGAGACCCCATTTTCCAATTCGCCGGCGGAGTGAACAAATTTAAAGAAATCATCTTCACTTTCGAATTTTTCTCCTTTGAAGAGTTCATAACCATCACGGTATAAAATATCTTCTGAGTGTGCTACATATGTCGAATCGGTAATCTGTAGAGTTGGAACGGAAAATCTTGAGTTTTTAGGACCTAAACAAAGGAAGAGGATGTAAGCTTCTTTTCCTTCCATGATATTTTCTAAATATTGCTTAATTTCTTTCAGACCTTTCTCTTTATTGATAGAGTTGAACTGAGGTCCAAGACTTTTCCCAGGTGGAAACAAAAACTTTGTGTTTTCTTTATCCCTAGCTTGATCTTCAGGCCCATCGAAATGCACTGTATGCCCTTTTACTTCTAAGTCTCTTTCTTCTCCTTTTTCTAGGGATCTTTTTCGTATGTATTCTGCGTCTTCTTTATCGTTTGCCCGGACGAATACTGATTTTGGGTTGCAATGGTTAAGATATCTTACTATGAATTCCTTGACTTTTGGGTTTTCGAGCCGCGCTATTTTTTCATATCCTTCTTTTCCACATTTTTCTTTCAATAATTTTTTTTCGTTTTCTACTTCTGGCAAAATCTCTCTCATCTTCATTTTTGTTTCCTCTATTCTTTTTGCTCCGCTTTTTTCGTCTGCCATGCTTAACTTTTCTTCCATGTTAACCCCTTCTTTTTACCTAAAGAGTAAACTTTTTAAGCCTTACTGTTAACAATTTGTTAAATGGTTAGATGAAGGATTTAGATAAGAAAATAATCGTACAATTACTCGAAGATGCAGAACAACCCATAGTCGACATAGCAGAAAAAGTTGATGCATCGAGACAAACAGTTTCGAAAAAAATTAAAAAATTCAAAGAAGAAGGCTTGATTCGAGAATTAACTGCAATATTAGATTCCGAAAAATTAGGGCTAGATGTCAGAGCTTACGTTTTTCTACAAGAAGATCCTCAAGACGATATTCGGGAAAAAAACGAAGAGAGAATAAACAAGTATCCAGAAGTATCGAAATTCTTCCGTCTTTTCGGCAGATATAGCGGTATTTTGGAGGTATGGACTAAAGATAGAGATGAATTAACTGATTTGGTTAAAAAAATTCACGAACTAGAGGGTGTCAAGGAGACTGAAACTTTTATTGTTCATAGCACGGTTAAAGATAGGATAGAAGATCCTTTCCAAGAAATACTTAAAGAAAAATAAAAAATTCAAAGTTTCTTAGTCATGTAAGGGCCTTCAAGTTCATAACCGAATTTTCTATAGTAAGATCTTGAACCAATTCCGGATAATATCCCCATCTTATTCATGTCATATTTTTCTTTAGCCAATTTTTCTCCTCTTTTAAGCATTTTCTTTCCCAGACCTTGGTGTTGCCAAGCATTTGATTTTGCTTCGTTGCCCACGCATACTAGTTCTCCGAAAACGTATAACATGCGGACTAGCGAAGTTCTTTTTCCAATCTTTCCCCTATGAACGTTTCTAGAGGGTATTCTCATTCTCAAATGACCAAAAATAACATCTTTCTCCAAATTCTCGAAAGAAATAAACACTTCCAACCCTCCCGAGGCTTCATAACTCTCCACTAACATTTCTGCATCTTCTATATTCGGATTCAAATCGTCTTGCAACATTTTATGCCCGACTTCTCTACATCGAATGCAGTCACATTTCTCGTTCTCATTTTCCAAATTTCTCTGAACAATGTCTCTGAGATTTCCTCTTTGAACACCAGCCTCAATTAATCCAGAAGGAATATCTCTCTGAATACGTTGAATTCTAACCCATTTGGGAACTCTCTTTTTCATTTCGCTAATTAACTCCACAGCTTTCTTGCCTTTCAAAGGCTCGAACTCTCCATCCTCCCACCAATCATAAAGTTCTGTACCTTCTGTAACCAAACAGGGATAAATCTTTAACATATCAGGTCTAAAATCCGGATTATCAAAAATTTCTTCAAATGATTCGAGATCCTTATCCGGATTAGAGCCAGGCAATCCTGGCATCATATGATAAACTATAGCAAGTCCCGAATCTTTAGCTTCTCTCGTAGAATCGATAACTTCTTGAACCGTATGTTCCCGGTTCGTTAAATCATAAATATAATTATCAGGATTTTGAACTCCTAACTCAACCCTAGTTCCGCCATAATCTAAAATCCTATCTATATGCTCTTTTCTACAATGATCGGGCCTAGTTTCAAAAGTAATGCCAATGGTTCTCGTATCTGCATCCTCAGCCTTTTTCTTAGCAGCTTCCAAACTAGAGGTGTTATTATCCGTTATGGCGTCCAAGCAACTATGCATAAATTTTTTCTGGTAATCAACCGGTTGGGCTAGAAAGGTGCCTCCGAAAACAATCAGTTCTACCTTGTCTACTTTGTGACCGATTGCTCTCAACTGTTTTTTTCTCGCTTTAATTTGCTTGACAGGATTGTATCCCGCTTGTTTAGCTCGGGCAGAGGCGGGTTCTTCTCCGGTATAACTCTGAGGGGTGTTTTCATCGGGACCTCCGGGGCAGTAAACACAGGGTTCGTCTTTTGGACAGGGATATGGTTTTGGCATTACAGTTATGACAGTTACACCGGAGATTGATCTGACTGGTTTTCTTCTTAATAGCGGGAGTACTTCTTGTCTGTTTTCGTCATTTGTGGTTTCTAGTATTTCTGCATTGCTAGGCACTTTTGAGAGGTTGTATTTGCTGCTTATTTCTCTCTTTGTTCTCTCCAATTCTTTTTTGTCGGAGATTTTCCCGTTTAGTATTTCTTCTATTATTTTCTGATGTGCTTTTTCTTGGTGTGTTGACATGTTTTCAGTTCTTTTTAATTGTGATTAGCTTTAAGATAGTTCTCTTCTTGCTTTTTTTCAGATATTTGAGGGAGGAGGGTTAGTTATCATTTTCGATAATAATAGAGAATGAACTCGCTTTGTAAACGGATTAAAGTTGTCTTTGGTAAGACTAAAATTTGTTAAAAGAGTAAAATCATAGGAAGGTTTTAAAACCAACCTTGTTATTAGAAAGGTTAGGATGGAGAATAAGCCAAAATGGTGACATCAAAATGAAAAAACTAGTTGATTACAGAGAATTTGTAGGTGAATCAAAAGTCTCTGAAATATATAGAAAAGCCACCCGCTTGTCCCAATTCCATATACTTCATATCAATTCAACCTATTATGGCGGCGGGGTAGCTGAAATATTGAGAAATATGACTCTTCTTCTGAATGAAATTGGTGTTGATGTTGGATGGCGAGCTATGATAGGAAGTCCTGATTTCTTCCGCGTGACTAAAAAGTTTCACAATGCGTTGCAGGGGGATGAGATAAATTTGACAGATATGAAGAAAAAAGTTTTCGAGGAGGCTAGTGAGGATTTCTCTTCATTTACTCACGTTGATCATTATATAGTTGTAATTCATGATCCTCAACCTCTACCACTAATAGAATGCTATAGGAGACAACAACCTTGGATTTGGCGTTGTCATGTTGATCTGTCTGATCCTAACGAGGAGGTTTGGGACTATCTTAAAACATTTTCTTTAGCTTATGATCAGTACGTGTTTCAG
>CAYSUV010000129.1:0-4517 GCA_964434275.1 Hadarchaeota archaeon (SeqCode)
GGTCTGAATTAGATACTTTTACTGACGATTTCCCAATTTTGGTTGAATTATTAGAGGATTTGGATGAAACTTATCCGTTTGATGACTAATCTTTAGAAATCAAAATCTTCTGGACCTTGGTAGTTTACTTTTTTTGCTAGTTCTTTGAGGCATTGCGGATTGCTTGCCGTTGTCATGTCTCCGAGTTCTTCGTCTCTCGCGAGGCCTTTCAAGAATCTTCGAATTACTTTTCCACTTTCTGTTTTTGGTACGTCTGAGACGAAATAGATTTCTTCTGGTGTGGCTACAGGGCCTACTTTTTCTCGGACTTTTTTCTTGATTTTATTTTCTAGTTGTTCTTGTCGTTTGTTGTTTTTGGCGGTGTTTTTAGTTACTGCGAAGACAGCTGGTACTTCTCCTTTTACTTCATGTGGGGCTCCTACTACTGCGACTTCTATGATTTCGTTGAGTTCGCTTATTGCGTCTTCGATTTCGGCGGTTCCTAGGCGGTGTCCTGAGACTTCTAGGAGGTCATCTATCCTGCCGGTTATTTCTATTAGTGGTTTTCCGGCGATTTTGTGTTCTGTTTTTCTTCCTCCGTCGCCTGAGAAGTAGGTTTCGTCTCCGTACTCGGACCAGTATTCTTTTTTGTATTTTTCAGGAGCTTTGTATATTCCCCTTAGCATCCCTGGGCCGAAGGGGTGTTTTTGGACTACTTTTCCGCTTTCGTTTTGTTTTACGGGTTCTCCTGTGGCGTCTAGGACGTCGTACTGTATTCCTGGTAGTGCGGGGCCTGCTATTCCTGGGACGAATGGTCCTATTCCTGGTAGTGATGTGAGTAGTATTCCGCCGGTTTCTGTTTGCCAGTACGTGTCGACTATTGGGCATCTTCCTCCTCCGACTTTTTTGAAGTACCAGTTCCATGTGTTTGGGTCTATTGGTTCTCCGACTGAGCCTAGTACTCTTAGTGATTCTAAGTTGTGGTTTTCTATCCATTTGTCTCCTTGTTTTCGAAGTGCTCTGATTGCTGTTGGTGCTGTGTAGAAGATGGTTACGCCGTATTTTTCAATTATTCTCCACAATCTGTCTGGTTCCGGATGGTAGGGGGAGCCTTCGTACCATAAGGTAGTACCTCCGTTTAGAAGTGGTCCGTACATCGTGTAACTGTGACCTGTGATCCACCCTATGTCTGCTGTGGAGAAAAACACATCTTGAGGGTGTAGATCGAAAACCCATTTTGTGGTTATTGCTGCTTGTGCCGCATAGGCTCCGCAAGAGTGTTTAATTCCCTTAGGTTTTCCTGTTGTTCCGCTAGTGTAGAGTAAAAATCCTGTATCATCTGCACCTATCGGTTCAGGTTTGCAGTGAGGTTTTTCACCATCAATCAAATTTTTGTAAAAGTGATCTCTTCCCTCTTCCATAGGTGGATTCGAATCTAACCTGTTGATCACGATACAGTTATCTGCATTTATATCTTTGAGAGTTCGATTGATTTTTTCCTTCAGTTTTGTTTCTTTCCCGTTTCTGTAAAATCCATCAGCAGTTATGAGAGTCTTTGAACCTGCATCTTCCATCCTGTCCTTTACCGCATTAGGGCTAAATGCAGTATAGACTATAGAGTGCCAAGCGCCTATTCTTTGACAAGCTAGAGCAGCTATAGCTGTTTCAGGAATCATAGGCATCCAAAATGTGACTGGTTCTCCTTTTTCGACACCTAGATTTTTCAAAGCGTTTGCGAATTTATTGACCTTTCGATATAAGTCCTGATAGGTAAGCACCCGATGCTCTTCTTCAACCGGTTCAGGTTCCCATATTATAGCAGCTTTATTACGGTTTTCCTCCAAGTGCCGGTCTATACAATTATAGGCAAGATTTGTTTCACTACCTTTGAACCAGTTAAAATAAGGCGGATTCCATTCCTCAATAACATCCCATTCTTCAAACCAATTGAGGGCTTCTTTAGCTTCTTTAGCCCAAAATTCTTTAGGATTTTCTTTAGCTTCTTTGTAAACATTCAAGTCACTAAGACAAGCTCTTTCCTTCATCGCTTCTGTCGGCCAGTAAACATTTTCTTTTTCCGGATCTTTTTTTACCCATTGCTTGCCGGAATCATCCAAATGAGATATTAAATTATTGCTCATTTTCGAACTCCTTTTTTCCTTGTTAATCTTCTTCATCCGATTTCTTGAAGTTTTGTTTATCTGGTTTATTTTTTTCTTTTTTGTTTATTAGTGAATCTAGTCCACGGTCCTTTAGCATCGTCTTTATTTCGCTGTCTGTTATTGTTTCTTTTTGTGGTAGTTTTCCTGCTTTTTCTCTAAAGAGATATGAAGTGATCCTTCCGATGCAGAATGTAGTTGCTAAAGTTAGGACAATCAAATATAAAGATTCTAAATTTAGTAGATAACTTATGCCTGTTGATGCTCCGACTATAAGCAGGCCTATAGGTAAAGCGAATTGGATTATCTCTCTTTTCTTTTCGAAATGATTTTTGAAGTCTCCTCCTAGTCCTATTAATATTGCTTCTAGACCTAGTGCAGGAGAACCGGCTATTAAAAATCCTAAAATGTATAATTCTACTTGCATGACTGATGGGAATATGGCAGAGAAATCCTATAAAAATATGTGTCCTGAAGAAAGAGCTGAAAAAATAGTCGAAAAGCTAGAATCTGAATTTAAAATAGAATTACCGGAGGAAGGGGACCCTTTTCTAACTCTGGTGAGAACCGTACTTTCTCAAAACACCAACAGGAGAAATACTTCAAAAGCCTACAATAGTCTAAAAAAGAAATACGAAACTCCCTCTGATTTTGCAGAAGCGGATTTGGAAGAGTTGAAAAAGCTGATAAAACCAGCAGGGTTGTACAATTCTAAATCTAAAACTTTGAAAGAATTAGGACAGATAATTTTGAAAAAATTTGATGGTGAGTTGGGTAAAATTTTCAATAAGGGGTCAGAGAAGGCTAGAGAAGAATTTTTGGGTTTACCTGGGGTCGGACCGAAAACTGCTGATTGTGTGCTTTTGTTTGCTGGCGGTTTCGATGTTTTGCCTGTCGACACGCACGTTGATAGGACCGCTAGGAGACTGGGGTTAGCAAGTTTAGATAATAGTCTTGAAGAAGTTAAGAAAGAAGTGGAGAGGGTTTTTCCGGATGATAGACTTGGTAAAACTCATATTTTGTTGATTGAATTGGGTAGGGAATACTGTAAGGCTAGGAAGCCTGATTGTGAGGGGTGTCCAGTGGAGAAGTTTTGTCCGAAAGTCGGGGTAGACTAGTTTTGGTTATTTTTTCAAAAGTTCAAAGATGTTTTTTGCTAGAGCGTGATAACACATATCTACGTCTGCTTTGCCTGTAGTGATGTTAAGGACATAATCTTTGCAGGAGCAAAAAGTTCGAACTACCTCATATTCCTCTTCACTACCCTCTACGAACCATCTTCCCTCTTTTTCGTAAACATCTCCTTCTTTTACTACCTCAACTGCTTTCTTACCGCGAGTCCCATAAACATTTTCAATTTTTTTTACTAAACTCTCATCTAATTCTTCTGAATTCTTTAACTTTTCGAAAAGTTCGTTTCTTTTCCGTTCGAAATTTTTTGGAGGCAACTTATTTCTACCAATTCCTATTTTGTAAGAAAGTATTAGAATAAATGGTAAACAATGCTTCGAAAAAAAATTAAAAACCTCCTAAACAAGCACGAGATTACACTCAGAAAAAGTGAAGGACAATCTCATTTAGTAGATGAGAAAGTTTTGGAGCGAATCATTGATTATGCCCAAATCGATTCTTCGGATTATGTTTTGGAAATAGGTGCGGGCTTGGGAAATTTGACTAGATTTTTGGTCGATATTGCTGGTGGGGTTATTGCTGTTGAGAAGGATGAGCGCTTAGTCGACATATTGCGAGAGGAGCTAAATGTTGATAATTTGGATATTATTTGTGCGGATATTTTAGAGATAAATTTGCCGGATTTTGATAAGGTTGTGGCGAATTTGCCTTATTCGATTTCTTCTCCAGTTACTTTTCGCTTGCTTGAGAAAGATTTTGAATCAGGAATTTTGATGTATCAAAAAGAATTTGTTGATAGAATGGTTGCGGAGCCAGGTTCGTCAGATTATAGCCGTTTATCTGTTAATGTATCTTACAGAAGCGAGGTGGAGTTTTTAGAGCAGATAAGTCCAAAAAAGTTTTTTCCGCAGCCTGAGGTCGGTTCAGCCATTGTAAGGATGACACCTCAAAAGGAGGCTTTTGAGGTTAAGGACGAAGATGTGTTTCATTCAGTTGTGAAGGGGGCTTTTCAGCATCGTCGTCAAAAGATTCGTAATAGTCTTCTCCATTCTTTTGATAGGATTTTTCCAGAATTAGATATTTTGGATGAGGAGAAACGTAATCTTATTGATGAGTCTATTCCTAAAGAATTATTGAATAAGAGAGCTGGTAAAGTCTCTCCCAAAGAGTTTGGAAAAATGAGTGACTATCTTTTGGATAAGAAAAAAGATTTAATCGGTTAGTTCCCCCGATTCGGGCGGTTCCGGT
>CAYSUV010000130.1:0-4506 GCA_964434275.1 Hadarchaeota archaeon (SeqCode)
GGGTCTAAGTTAAATTGGAGGTAATTTTGTTTCTTATTCGTTCGAAATTTTCTTGCTCTGCGATTTTTTTACATTTCAGAACGAACTGTTTCACTTTGTCCGTATTTCTGAGCTTCGTTTCTTCAGTTACGTAGTATTGAGCGTTTTCTCTTTTCTCTTTCAGGTCCTTAACGAACTCTTTTTCCTTTTTTGAGAATGGGAAAAATTCCATCAGTTCTATAGTACAGGCATGTATTTCACTTTTTATTCCCGCTCTTTGTAACAGAGAGTAGAGAGCTTGATAACACGAGTAGTACGCACCAACTATCTTCCAGTCTTCCGATGGAGCGCTTTCCATCATCTTTATGGAGTCCTCGCTTTTCTTCATATAACTTTCTGCGAGATTTTCGTTAGGCTTAGCTATCTCTATGCCTCGTTTTTTATGTTTACACCAATCGAGTTCAACCATGTTCACACCTCCAATCCGTTATCTCTTCAAATCCTTTGCAAATAACGTGGTTTCCAAGTATTTCTTTGATGTATGGTTCTTGAGACTCTATACCCTCTATAAACTCCTCAATATTCATGAACATGAAGTGGATTTCCCTTGAATATTTCTCCCTTATCTTTTTGACTTTGTCTTTACTATCGGAGTTTATCAAAAGAATATCAAGATCACTGTCCTCTCCCCAGTTGCCCTCGGCAAAAGAACCGTAAATAATCATATAACCTGCAGTCTTTTGTAAAACATCACTGACGATTTCTTTCACTTCGAAACTGGAGGAGAGAAGATTGTAAAATTTTCTTACCTCTGCCGCCGCTATTAATTTCCTAGCTAAGATATCTTTTTTATTTAGCTCAAACTCCTTTGTTCTCCCTTTCATAACACTTTTCAAGAAGCCTTCATCCTCTAGTGTATTCAGCCGGTTCTGAACTGTTTTCTGGTTCATGCCGAGTTCTCTAGCTAATTCTCTGCCGTAAACTTTCCTTTCCAAATCCTCTGTAAATGGATATAAAATCTCAAGAAAATTGAATACTTTTTTACTCATATGAGTAAATATATAATCAAAGTTATTTAAAACTGTGCTAAAAAACTCAAAATATTAACCCCAAAACATCAAAAGCCAAGCCCCTAAAACCCAAACATGCTAAATTTAATTCCAATTCCAATTTATTTCTAAAATAAGTGGTATTTAAGATTTTTATAAATAATAGAATCATTAATTTTAGAAAAAGAGTTTTTAAAGACAATATTCAGATTTTAAAGATTTAAAAAATGCTTAAGAGCTACTAGAAGAATAAGATTAATAGATGAGTAAATTAAAAACTATTTTTCTTATTTTGGTTTCGATATTTTTCCTCGCAATATTAACATTATCCCTGGGAGGGGAAAGCGAAAACTTAGAACCAGATACAATCGATGAGGGTGTGAATAGAGAGGAGAAATTACCATCTGATCTTTCAAAAGTAACTCCCGATACGGACGAGAACCCTCCTATAGTTTCCTCTGACGAATGGAAAAATCCGGTTCCCTTATCTTCGACAATTAACACTGTGGGTGCAGAAGATTCCCCCTTTATTCCTGCAAGCGGTAATTATCTTTACTTTTTCTTCACTCCGGATGTAAGAGTCCCTCCGGAGAATCAACTTATCGACAGTGTAACAGGGATATGGAAATCGGAGCAAACAGAGAAGGGGTGGAAAAATCCGGAGAGGGTAGTATTAAGTGAAGATGTATCACTCGATGGGTCGCCTTTCATCTTAGACAACGAACTGTGGTTCAGTTCAATAAGGAGCGGGAACTACAAAGAAGCTGATTTTTACATTGCTAAGTTGAAGGACGGTGAATGGTCTGATTGGAAAAACGCTGGGGAACAGTTAAACCAGAAATACGATGTGGGTGAACTCCACATAACCTCAGATGGACAAACCATGTATTATGGACGAGAAGAAAAGGGAGATCCGTCCGGAAGAGACATTTACAAACTACACAAAACCGAAAACAGTTGGGGAAACCCAACACCATTATCTCAAACCGTTAACACCAAAAAATACAACGAAGGACAACCCTTCTTAACTCCTGATGGTGACGAACTATGGTTTACAGGACAAAGCAGGAGCGGATATCCAGGACCAGCCGTTTTCCGGTCTATAAAATCAGAAAACGGTTGGGGTAAGCCACAAGAAATAATATCCAGATTTGCAGGAGAACCCACACTAGACAGTGAAGGTAACATTTACTTCGTCCATCATTTTTTCGAGAACGGCGAAATGATAGAAGCGGACATCTACATTGCAGAAAAAAATTAGAAAACCCAACACTTCAACAAACAAAACAATCGTAGTCAAACTCCTAATCTGTACCAACCGATCACAAACATAAAGATAGAAAACCAAAAATTTCCCCCTATTAATGGTCTCCCTCGCTGTTTTCATGATAGTGGTTACTAATACCCCAATTCTATACGGAAATTTAATTCACTTGGAGGGGTTCTTGTTTTTGTTTGAAGCTCTTAGCTTTATTCCGAGAAGATCGCAAGCTTTTTCCAACTCTTTCGTCCAATTGCCGTAGACCATTACCCAGTGGAATCCTTTGAAGTTATCTAATAAGTATTGAGCGTCTTCGACTTTCACTTCTGCCTGACTTATGCAGATATGATAGTCAGTATTTCTAGTTATTTCTCCTTCTGTAGCGATCATTTCTTCAAAGTCATGAGATACTCCCGCAACCGTCACTTCTTGCCCTTCTGTAAACTTTACTGAAGGAGCAAGCCCCATCTTTGTCTCATGGTGTAAAGAAGCATCATAGTTTTCTGCCTCTTCATCAAACCCGCAAAGTTTCGTGGGTGCTGTGCAGTGCGCTAATACGATCCTGTTTTCATCTGGCACGATTACTGGATCGTTGATAAAGGTAGGTTTATCCGCTATGTATCTAAGTAGAATCGTTGTAACTAGTTGGGGTATATCTGCTTCACAAACTGCCGGTATACCATCATCTCTAAGCATTTGAAAAGCGATACATGGAGTGGTTTCCACCATATCAAGAATCCCTGAGAGACAATTAGCCGTGAGGGCGTCATATCCCTCATCTTCGATAATCTCTTTCAACACGACGTAAACCCGAGCTGATTTTAGACCTGTATCCTCGTCAATCTCTTCCGAAATGTTTTCAGCATTTTCTAAAAATTGCTTTTTAACCCTTTTTACTTCATCATCATCTAAACTTTTCTCTTCCAGTTTCCCTTGGAAAGTTTCAAAAGACATGTAATCTATCGCCGGTCTAAACTTATCCACCGCTGCCCTCGCCGCTAGCCCTCCTGCAAAGAAGTCATTAGGTTCTCCGATGCACAAAACCTTTGATTCTTCCAGTCTTCTGACTGCCTTATGAGCCTTTAATTTCCCGATCAATTCATCGTAATCATTTATAACCAAATCCACTTCGTTGAACTCTTTAACCGCATCCATTTGATACCATTGCTGATAAAGAGCGTGACCATACATTCTGTCTTCTTCAATTTTGTTAAAGAAAATCAGAGGAAGACCGTAAGTAGTTAGAGCATTTAGAAGTTTTCTCGTCCCAGCTCCAGAGACTGCAAAAACTATTAATATATCACATTCTCTATACTTCCCTGCCAAATCTAAAGCATCTGGAACACTTCTAACAATATCCCCACCTAAAACTTGAAAGTCCAACTCTTGCCGAACTTCTTTTATCTCCTCTTGTATATTCTCATATTCTTCTTCAAGATCCTTTTCGCTTTCCATTAAACCCCACTGATCCACATATGGAGGGTCTTGAGTTTTTCCTAAAACCATCCAACCGACTTTCATTTTCTCGTTTTCACCAGTTTTTACCAAATCCTAAAAATCTTTGGAAAACAAGGAGGCTAACGTTCAAACTCCTTTAAACCATCATGAAGCCATTCTCCGACAGAAAGAAACCCCGATACGTTTAACAAAAATCACGCCTTCAAAATACTGCGAGAAACCGTCATCTTTTCAGCTTCAGCTGTCCCCTCAACCAACTGCAGAGCTTTCGTATCCCGATAAATCCTTTCAATCCTGTAATCCTTCGTATAACCATAACCCCCATGCATAAGCAAGGCCCTTCCAACTATCTCATCTGCAATATCTGCACTGTACCATTTTGCGATGCTCGCAAGAGCCCTCGGAGATTCTCCCTCGTCAGCCTTCCAAGCAGCCTTCTGAGTAAGAGCCCTAGCCAATTCGATTTTTTTCAACATTTCAGCTAAATGAAATCTAACATCTTGATAAGAGGTTAGCTTTTTGCCGAATGTTTCTCTTTCCTCAGCATACTCTTTAGCAAGTTCCAATGCACATTCTGAATACCCAATTCCTCTAGCAGCCAGCCTAAGTCTAGAACGGTTGAAAAAATTCATTAACTGATAGAATCCTCTCCCCCTCTCACCTAACAAATTCTCTTCATTGACTCTAACATTATCTAAATGAACGTCAAAACAAGGGAGATAACCCCAACCCATTTTAGAAAGCTCTCTAGCATTATAC
>CAYSUV010000131.1:0-4479 GCA_964434275.1 Hadarchaeota archaeon (SeqCode)
GTTCTATCGAGTTACCTATCCCCATAAACAAAGGAATGTTTTGGCTTTTCTCCTTCAACTTTCGATATGCCGTTAAGGAATCTACAAACCCTTTTCCGAACGGTTCTAAAATCGGATCAGCAATAGGTCTCTCATAATCGAGTTTTTTTGTTTTTTTCAGAAGCTTTTCTAGATAATTAACTTTCTCACTCGGATGAGTAGGATAATAACCCTCTTTAGGGTTTCTAGGTATAATGATTGCAGGCACTTCTAAACCTTCAAAATAATCAATCGTAGAACCATCTATACTAACGATAAGATCTATACTCTCCTCAATAGCTGTTTCTATCTCATTTTTATCGGTACTATCTATACTGATCGGGATATCAAAGTTATCTCTAAGCGACGAAACTAGCCTAGGAATTTCGCCAGACATATCTTCCTTGGTGGTCATCCCAATATCTAAGATTTCAGCACCATTTTCAACATAATGTTCAGCGGTTTCAAGAAAATCTTCCTCCGATAAAATAGGAGCATCAATTATTTCCGCAACTACACGAGGAGGAAAATCCACACCAGCCAAAACAGAACTCTCACCTTTACCCACACTGAAATTATTCCTAAAATCTGAACCCTGTTCAACCTCTTCCTGGATTTCTAAAAGAATATCCTCTGCCCTACTCGAGAATTCTTCCTCCAAAAGCTCACAAGCAGAAATATTTTTAGACAACTCGATATCTCCTAAATTATCCAACACAAAAGGAATATCAGCAGCATGCTTAGGACCTTTGAACACAGGTGTATCCAATTCTTTTTCGGCTTTTTCTAAATCGAATTCGGCCATTCCGGGAGTTAGGATTTTGGTGTATTCTTTTAGGTTTTTATTTTTCAGATTTTTGAGAAATATTTTGAGGTTCATAAATGAGGCTATTGATATTGGTAAAACTATTATGTTTGTTTTTATCTTAGTTTGGTTTGAGTATTTTTTTACAGACTCTTCTGCGCGTTTTCCGGTGACGAGCAGTATTTTCTGTTTTTTGGTCATTTATAGACGCCCTGGTTATATTGATTAAACTTATTTTTACGGTAGGAAGTCTTCAAGCTATTTTTCCTCGTTTGATAATACGTGGTTTTTGATTTTTGAGATAATTTTTGATTCTTCACTTTTTGGGGCGATGTTTTTACATTTTTCTTCATAATAACTTATTTCGTCAATGTAGTTTTCTAGAGACTTGTTTTTCCCCTTCTTTTTAGCTTCAATGGCTTTTGTTGCTAGAACGGCTACTTCGATGAGGTATAGGTCTGGTCTCTTGAATGGTCGCGGTGATATATTATCTTTTTTGACAATGTTCTTTACGGATCCAGTTACTTTTGCGAACTCTGATGTGCCAATTTCGTCTGTGATGGTTTTCTCTTGCATTTCTTCAACTATGAATTCTATGATAGCATCAGCTTCGTTAATATACGGAGCTTCTACGTGTTCTGATTTCTTTAATTCATAGTTTTTTTCAAGAGGTATTAAGTCAGGCAGTCCTTGTTGGATTAAAAATTTAGCGTCAGAAACGATATTGATGGTGCCTGCTTTCATGTGGCTAATGTTTTCATAAGTTTTAGTATCGGTGAATAATTTTAATCCGATTTTGTTTTCTCCAATTTTTCGTGCTCCGATAGTTGCAATGTGCGGTTTTTGCTCTTGAGTGAATGTTGCGAGGATAGTTTCGGCTGGTGTATTCTCCTCAAGCCCTATATCCTTCAAAAGATTCAATATATTCCCTCATTATTAGAGATGGTTTTAACTTAGAAATGGCTTTCCTTGGACGGTCATAATTTCTTATCCGGACTCTTTAGCTTCGAATTCTCTCTCTTCTTCCATTAGTTCTCTTAGCGTTGTTTCTCTACAAGCATAGGCATTGTGAGGGTGGATGCTTTCCAAACTTTCGGCTTCGACCTTTAGTTTTGTATTCTTAGAATAGTCCTCTTCCAATAGTTTATGATAACAATTGTGAAGAGCATATCTGATGATATCCTCTATAAATCGAGGTTTTTGATAGGCTTCTTTTATCAGATTGTATTCGTCTTCTCTTTTCAGTAGGCTAGTGACTGGAACTGAAAATGCTTTTCTCGCGGAGTCTATAAGCCAATCAAGTCTGACGAGTTTTTCTTCTGTGGTAGCTTTTATAGTTAAATTGACTCGTTGTGTGTGGCTCGGAGTCTTTTCCAACTTTGTGTCCTCCTGATCTTTGTAGGTCTTTTGTGCACAAGGACAGACAGTCATGCCAGGAACCTTCACTTTCACGCTTTTATCATCTTCGGAGTTTTTATTCATCGATACGGAAATAGTGATATCAGCTCCTTCCGAAGTGGAAGTACCGGTAAAATCTTCCTCGTACTGATGACGAGTTCTGGCAATCAATTCAGCTTTTGTAGCGTAAGAGTGTTTTTCGATAAGTTTCCTACAAATATCTTCCAAGACTTCCTCAAGAGAAGAAGATTCCTCTTTTTTCGCCTCTTCGATAGCTTCCATAAAAGCTTCTATATCTCTCGACATATGTGTACCGCGTTTATTTTTAGGAAGATCAACATACGCATCCAAAATAACATCATAGAAAAACTCCCCTTCAGGAGTTCTAGTTGAAATTTTTCTTTTTACTCCCTTGACCCCTACCTTATCAATCTTCAAAGCAATTTCAGGTTCTCTTTCTTGAACATCGTCCAAATCACTCATACTAATCATCTCCAGTCCATTCAGCAATCGCGTAAGATTTTTCTCCTTCGTATAATTTGACTTTTACTGCCAGTTTCAACTTTTGATAGATCTCCTTTGCTATTTCCAAGGCTATATTTTCTGTAGTTGCTTCTCCCTCGACAGGTTTCAATTCAAGGTTAAAGGGCCCGTCGGTTTTCACTTCATCTATTTTATCCTTCGGAACGAGGAACTTATGATCCCATTCTTCTAATACTTCTCGGACGGTTGTTTTCAAGATTCCGAAGTCAAGCACCATCCCCGTTTCTTTTTCTATATCTCCCCCTTCTATTTCGACATCCAAAGTAAATGTGTGCCCGTGAATATTTTTACATTTATCAGTTATTCCGGCTGTAAAATGTGCCGAATCGAATTTGAACCCTTCAATCCCTATTTTCAAAGAAGTATCCTCCAAGACACAGAATTTTTATCACACTGTTTGTTTCTAAATTTTTATCTAACTGCTCTCCAGCATCCTTATTAAAGTTGAGTATTTTAAGAAAAAATCACTTTTCCTAATTTCTCCTCTAAGAGAATCGATTTAGCACGATAGAAAAGACTCTATGATTCATGTCTCCAAAATTTCTCTAAGATAAGCCCCGACCAGACCTGAAAAACCTGCAACAAGCCCTCCGAACAGCAAAGTTAAAACAATAATCAAACCCCAAACTGAACCCCCTATACCCATAATTTGAGAAACTAATTTTGCGACTCCAGCTATCGGGGAAAAAGTTGATTGAGTACCCAATAATAAACCCCACCCTATAACAATCCCCCCAGAACTGGCTAAAAATCCACTCTTTCCGGAACTAGCTTTCAACCCGGAAATAATCCCTATCGGTACTATAATCTGCCAAATTGGTAGAACAAAATAGGCCAGAACGGATAAAACTAAAGCTAAAAGTAAAGCAGTCCCAAAATCTTTACTTGAATTATTACTTTTTTCACTCACAAGAATCACCCACCAGGTCTAATTATTAACCTACTTTCTACAAGGTCGTTATCCATCATAGCTATGTTTTCCGGAATAGTTAACTTACAATATTTCTGATTCAAAAAAAGCTTCAACTTATCAGTATAATGCTCAGATAAGGGATTCCCGCTCTGCCCTCCAGGCAAGGCACATAAGTAGTTCTCTCCCGGACAAGCTATCAATCTGAAGGAAGGGCCATGGATATCTCGAAATTCTAAGTTGTCATTTTCTGTCATTTTGTCCAAGTCAGGGTGGACTGATTGACTGGGCGCTACTTTTAGTGTTACTCTTCCTCCTGGGGCTGAAACAGGGCCGTAAGATAAGGATTTTATTCCTGTGAGGTGTTCAAAATAATATTTGTTTACTTTTCCCCATTTCCATGTTTGAATGTTTTGTCCGAACTCTTTTTGTAATAGTTGAGTGGTTTCCTCTAAACTTTTCAGAACTATGTCCTCTCTGTTCTCTTTTTCTTTTGTATAAATATTGTCGAACCAGTGTGAGTTAGGAGTTTCTTTTAGGAGTTTCTCCCCCATTATTGGATCGGGTAAGGGTAATCCTGTAGCTTCTCTCTTTTTGTACTCATCTTCGAACACGTTTCGGAAGTATTTTATCTCCCAAATCGTCCAGACTAGAGGAGCGACTTCGTCCGTCTCCATCATATAATCCCAATCTTTCAAACTTTGAACGGCGTTTTCTTCAAGAGAATCAAGGTCCTTATTTTCGACAAGGTCAATAAGAATCGGCACCATCTCTTTCGCGGCCTGAGATAAAATGTCCGTTTGAT
>CAYSUV010000132.1:0-4472 GCA_964434275.1 Hadarchaeota archaeon (SeqCode)
CAAAATGGCGAGGACGATCTTTAACAAAAGGAAGTAGCGGCCGGATATGGCCTAGCCGTAAGAAGAGGAAGTATGAGTTAGGTCGTGAGTCTGTCAACACAAAAATAGGAGAGAAAAAGAAAACTGAGATTTCAGTTAGAGGTCGTGGGAAAAAGTCTAGATTGCTTTCCATTGACATGGCAAATATTACTAATCCTGAAACTGGAAAAAGCAAAAAGAGTGAAATAAAAAACGTTCTGGAAAACCCGGCTGATCCAAACCTTGCTCGGAGGAACATCATAACTAAAGGAGCAATAATAGAAACCGGAGTCGGGAAAGCTCGAGTTACGAGCCGGCCAGGACAGGAAGGTACTCTCAATGCTGTTCTAGTGGAAGGCGACTTAGAAGAAAAGGTAGAAAAAGAAGTTGAGGAAAAAACAGAGGAAAAGCCTGAAGAAAAAAAGGAAAGCGAAAAGGGCTCGGAAGAGGAAACCGAAGAAGAATAGATCCCTAGCTTTAGCTTATTAATTCTAGCCTAAAGTTTTCTGTTTCCCAGATTTACCAACTAGATGTATAACTTCCCACCCTTTATTATCCAATTTTTTTGCGATATATTTTCGGTGACAACCGTTAGGATAAGATTCCAGACACATTATTGCAGTCTTCTTCCTATCCGCCAATCTCTCTAATTTTCTCAAGTTTTTCTGAAACTCTTCAGTATCCATATAAGTATCATACCCCTCATCTCTATAACCACCTAATCCACCTAGATGAAAATATTCTATACGCCGATTAGGCAAATTTTTCTCCAAATTTTCCTTTCTATATTCTGACCATTTCGATTTAGGAAAAGACCTTACATCTATCACTTGTTCAATCCCGAATTTTTCTAGCATTTTGACAAAAGAATCGAAATCTTTGTCTCCATAACCTATGGTGTAAATTTCTCTAATTATTTCCCTCTCTCCACATTATCTGCCTGTTAAAACAGTTTTCTTCTCGAGAATTAAAGCTTAGATCTAAAAATAGTGAAATTATTTAGTTATCTTTGGGGTTTGCTTCCGACAACCACTTCGTCAACACTATGAACTACTCCGCCCCAATCTTCGATTTCAGCCCTTATTCGCTGATAGTCTAAATCTCCATCTATTGTAATTTTGAGAGTTTCCGTTTCTTTATCGATCTCTAAAAGTGCTACGTCTACTCCTTCAACCCCTTCCATAGCTCCTATTTTTTTAGCAAACTCTGGCAACGAAGGTTCGTGAGGTTTTAAAACATCCAGAACAATCCGCCATACTTTTGGCCTACCTTTTTCTCCATCTGACATTCTAATCACACATTATTCCATCTTTTTCTTTGTAAAAGGATTTTCTCTTTCTATTTTTAAAAAGGAAGAAAATTTTCAACATAAATAGGTTTCGAAACTTTTATAAATGAAAACTAAGATAGGGTTTCTCCCGTGGTACTCTCTACTATCTAAAAGGTGTTAAAATAGCCGAATCAGACAAAGAAAAAAAAGACCAAACTAAAGAAAAACTTGAAGGAAACTGTCCCACCTGCAAAGAAGGCTCCATAGTCAGAGACTATCAAAGAAACATAAAAATCTGTAACAATTGCGGACGAATAATCAAAGAAGAAATAAAAGACAGAGGGCCGGAATGGCGAGCTTTCGATCAGAAGCAAAGAGAAAATCGGAGTCGTGGAGGTGCGCCTATGACTTATACAATTCACGACAAAGGCCTATCGACAAAGATAGACTGGAAAAATAGGGACAGCAAAGGGCAAAATCTCTCTCCGAAAAAAAGATCGCAAATGTATAGGTTAAGAAAGTGGCAACGGAGGATAAGAGTATCTGACGCTACGGAAAGGAATTTAGCCTTCGCACTTTCTGAAATGGATAGGATGTCTTCCCAGCTTGGCTTACCTAGAAACGTTAGGGAAATATCTGCGATGATTTATCGAGACGCGGTTAAAAAACAACTCATAAGAGGAAGGTCTATTGAAGGTGTGTCTTCCGCCGCTCTTTATGCTGGATGTAGACAAACCCAAATGCCCAGAACTCTGGAAGAAATAGCTGAAGTGAGCAGAGTAGATAAAAAAGAGATTGGGAGAAGTTATCGGTTTATCACTAGAGAACTCGACATTCACCTCCCCCCTACAGACCCTTCAAATTATGTGGCGAGGTTCGGAAGTGAATTAGACATTTCCGGAGAAACAAGAACAAAAGCAATCGAACTTATCAAAAAAGCCAAAGAAAAAAAACTCACCTCAGGAAGAGGCCCTACTGGGATAGCCGCTGCGGCGTTATACATCGCAGCGATATTATGTGGTGAGAGAAGGACTCAAAGAGGGGTTGCTGAAGTTGCGCACGTCACTGAAGTTACTGTCCGAAATAGGTACAAAGAACTTGCTGAAAAACTGAATATAGAGATTAATTCTTAAGCTTAGTTTCTTTAGAGTTGGCAGATTAGTTTATTGCAGACCGAAGGAAAGAAAAGATTTCTTTTGGGGTTGTTATTCTGAAAGGGTCTTATGTCTTGATAATTGGAAATTCGGGAAAACCCGAAATCAGAGTCGGGAGTCTCGGAAAAATAAGATTCGACAAAAGTTGGTATGCTTATGTAGGGTCAGGATTGAATAATCTGGAAAAAAGGATTGAACGACACTTGCAAAATGACAAGAAGACTCATTGGCATATTGATTATTTGTTGAAAAAAGCCACCGTTAAAGATGTCTTTTATGGTAAATGTGGCAAGAGAAAGGAGTGTGAAATTGCCTCAAATTTGTCTGAGAAGTTCTCTCATGTAGATAGTTTTGGATCTACTGATTGTAATTGTGAAAGCCACCTGTTTTACTGCGAAGATATTAACGAACTAAAAAAAGAAACAGTTTCAAGTTTCGAAAAAGCGAAATTAGAACCGAAAAAGTGGTAATATGGGAAAAAGATGGCAACAGAAAAGAAAAAATAATCATTTTTACAAAAAAGCTAAGAAAGAGGGGTATAGGAGCAGAGCAGCTTACAAACTCAAACAATTGGACAAAAAATACGATATTATCCAAACTAACGACACCGTTTTAGATATTGGATCAGCTCCAGGCGGATGGTTGCAAGTAGCTAGAGAAAAAGTAGGAAAAAACGGTTATATTCTAGGAATAGATTTAGAAAAAATTGAGGAATTAGAATACTCCAACGTTAAAACCTTAAAAGGAAACATCAAAGATTCCGAAACTATTGAACTTATCCAAAAAAACCTACCACAACCGCCAGACGTAATTCTATCAGACGCTTCTCCAAATATTTCCGGAGCTTGGGATGTCGACCAAGCACGATCGGTAGAACTCGGCCGAATCTGTCTCTCAATAGCTGAGAAGTTATTCGAAACTCGAGGAAATATTTTAATCAAAGTCTTTCAAGGAGAACTTTTCCCGGACCTCCTCGATGAAGCGAAAGAAAAATTTAACTTTTCCAAATCTTCCAAGCCTAAAGCATCAAGGGATAAGAGCGCAGAAATTTATATCGTAGGCAAAAACTTCAAGAAAAAATAATATCAAGAAACTATACCCTTCAACACATCAACAGTGGCATCGGTTCTAATACCCATATCCGAAAAATGAGTTCTCGAAGCAAAATAATCCCTATCTCGAAGCTCAGCCATAATCTTGTCAAACTTGGGGGGAGAAACACCAGCTATAGAACTGATTTTGTGAATATCATAATACCCTGGCGGGCCTCCAATCTCGTCTGCACATAATTCTAATAAATCGATCTCTTTTTCACTTTTTTCAAAATTTCTAGCATCTAATTCTTCAATGACTTTTTTTAAATGATTTTCATCGGCGAAATCTCCAATCCACATTGGTCCTGCATGTTCAAACTTTTTTCCACACTCACACTTTTCGGGAAGAACGGGTTTAAGTCCTTTTTTCATAACTCTTCTTCCGCATCTGAAGCAGTGGGAAATATAACCCTGATTTGTCAAAATCTTATCAGCTTTTTTAGCGCCTTGGTCAACATGCAGATGAGTTCTGAAGTAATGCTGTGTCGAGTGACTAAGTACAGGAGAAAGAGCTAAATCATGAACAGCAGCCTTTCTCTGGACTGCACCGATAAATATTCTTAATCCTATTTCGCTAGAATATGAATTTCTCAAAGGAAAAGCACCATAACGCCTTATACACGCGTTCCTGTAGGCGCCACAAAGAGGACCAGTATCGGTTGCTGTTACATGTATTATCCCTCGTCGAGATATTGCGGTGGAAGAGGAATCCAAGAACGGGATTGGTGAGCCGAACGGGTCTAAGTCTATCATGTGAAATCTTGGCCGGTGGTGGTGCAACAATGTGTTAGCATCTTCCTCTCTGACTTCTACATTTGAAAGACTGTTGAGTTTGACGTTGCTCCGAATCAATTCTGACGCTTCCGAAGACCGATCGTTTATCAAAACTTTTCCTACACCAACAACCTCCTTAGCATATCTCAAACCTCTTGCACC
>CAYSUV010000133.1:0-4444 GCA_964434275.1 Hadarchaeota archaeon (SeqCode)
ATATAGGGGAGTAGTGTGAGGGTGAACAGTATGACGCTTATAAATGCGAGTTTTGTTGTTTTGTTTTTCACGAATATGAAGATGAGTAAACCTATCCCTCCGAGTAGAAAGATGAGTTGTAGTGTGGATATTCCACCGATGGAACCGGTTTGTTTATAAACCCTTTTAAGCGTTGTATTTTGAACTTCTCCACAACCCACATCATAAGTCCATACGGTCTTTCCAGTTTTAGCGTCGAAAGAGTAAATCTTACCATCAAGCGATCCAACATACACCCTGCCATATTCAACAGCCGGAGTAGACATCAAACGGTCGCCGACTCCTGTAGATGGAAACTTGAAACCCCCCCAATCCCCAATCGACCGAGACCATAGTTTTTGACCATTCTCCGCATCCAAAGAATATAAGTAACCATCATGGGACGCAATGTAAACAATTCCATCTCGCACAACCGGCGAAGAGGTAATTGCATCCCCCGCCTCAAAAGACCAAATCGGGTTCCCATAACTAGGTCCTTCGCTACTCGTGTACCCGGTGTGGCTTGGGTTTTTCCGGAACATTGGCCATCCGGTGTTTTGGTTTTCTGCATGGGCTGGTGAGGGTATACTGTATAGTGAGAGAAGTAGTGTGACTGTGATAAGTGTTAAAATTCTTGTTTTTTGCATCTTAACATTTGTTTCTTAGTGAGGTTAGGCTTTAAGTTCCTTTTTTTAGGAAATAGTGATTTATCCTTTTACGGGTTTTAATTCTATTTCGTGCGGGTTTAACAATATATAGGAAATGGAGTATCCCGTTTTGTATACGTTTTCGAGAATTTTTTCTTTTTGAAAGCCTTTTGCGTACATATTGATTATTTCGGCATTTTTTCTGAAAGTCATTTCAAAATATAATTCCATGTCCAGGATTTTTCTTCCTTCTGTTCCTGAGTACCTGTTTTCAATCCAAGAAGGTGTGTTCTGATAAGATATTTGGAGTGTTATGGTTTCGTTGGTTTCATTCATAACTTCTTTTAAATCCAAATGTTCTTGAACGTTTTCAGGTTCGGGAAGGAAAATCAATAACTGATCGATGTAATTTCGTGCTTCTTCCTTAATCCGCCTATAAGTAGCATCTCTAAGGGCGGGACCACTAACTATTTTGCTAACTTTCCATTTGCCTTCTGTGTCTCCTGCGAAATAGTTTTCTCTCGTGTTCTGGTTATCAAAATACGTGTCATGAAATAGATAGTAAACTTTTTCTCCCAGAATCGCTTGCCCTTCAATTTCGTGCCCTAAAATGTTGTTTCCGTTTTCTAAAGTCAAAGGACTTTTCTGTAAGAGTAGGAAGTTTTCTCCTGATTTTTCGATGTTTTCTTCGAAGGTCATGTTTTCTTTTGTTGTTTTTCGAGGTATGGAGAATTTGTATTCAAGTCTGTAGGAGTTTTCTCTGACGAGTTTCTTTTCTTTTAAGTAGTTGTAAATTTGGTTATATGCTTGGATATTGGAGTTGTTTTTTTGGTCGTTTTCTAGGTTTTCCTGGTTTTCGCCGGTGTTGTTTTTGGGGTGGTTGTTGTATCCAATATATGCTGCGGTGGAAAAAACGATTGAAATTACTATTACTATTCCAATTTTGTGTCTTTTTTTCATTGTTGTTTCTCTTTGTTCTAAATAACCTTGTTTAGCAAATTAAAAGATGAGGGTGGGATTGGAGGATATATTTTTGGTAGAGATCTTTGATTTGTTTGTTTAAGTTCGGGAAAATTGGGAGTTAAACTTTGTAGGGTTAACTATCTTGTTTTTCGAACAGTGTTGAGTGGCTTGTTTATTTCGGGTTGGGTTATTTTCTTTTGATTGATTTTAGTTGGTTGGATTATATCCGGTTTTCTGAGTTGTTTGAGATATGGATTTTTTTATGCTTGTGGTGATATTTTTGGGTTTGAGAATGATAGTGTAGTGTGTATGTTGTTGTTTTTCTATCTTCGGTTTTTAAGAGCTTTTAAATCCTTAGTTATTTTAACCATCACTAACAGATTAATGAACGACCCTTAACGGGAATTGAGTGTTAAGAGGGGAAATTGTTGAAGGTTCAGAACAAATTATCGGATATAGAGCTAGGTTTACGGGTTGTTTTAAGTAGAATATGTTCTTTGAATCTTGTTCTCAAACCGTTTAAACTCTCTAATCTTTTTCCCATATTCCCTTATGTAAGTTTTAGAAGGTGAAATCATTGATTAATTACCGTATTAAAGAACCGATAGTCGCCACTCTAGTCATCTTCGCTTTAGTAGGAGTCATTTTCTTCTCCCCCGTCGTATCCGGAACAACTATCAAGAAAAAATATACTTGGATTCAAAATTCTCGAGAAGAGTTCGAAAAAGGCGAATTGAAAAATGTTCAAATTATGGGTGAAGGTGAAAGCGCCTATCTCACATTACCAGAAGACTCTAACTCTAATTTTTCTTTCAACGATTCTATTCTAACCCCTCCAAAGGATTTGGAACAAGCTAAGAAAAAGTTTAATGTTATAGGGTTGGAAAACCCTTCAAAACCCGCTAACCCGCTTCAAGGCGGAACTTCTTCTAATAAGGTCCTCACCAAGTTTTTGGGTGCTAGAAAAACTCCCAGTCGGATAGGTTTTTTCTTGCGGTTAGCAAAGGATCAGAAGAAAACCGAGATTATTTTTGAAGGGGGGGAAGGAGATCCTGGGATTGTTCTAACTACTAGTTTGTCTCGTGATGGACTTACTTCTTCAGGAATGTTAATTGCGGATGAAGGTGATGGACGTACCCTTTTGGCCGATGTGGGTTGTAGTGAATGGTTGAAAGTAGTTCTAGAAAACATAGATTATCAACAGGGAGAGTATGATTTAGTTATCCAGTCCAGTTCTAAGAGTACTTTCTCAGATATTAGTTTCTTTAAAAATGTTGACGAGATAGCTAGAGTTTCGTTCGAAACCGCTCCAGATGTGTCTGGTTATTGGATTCCTTTAAAGATGGATGGATTATCCTGGTTTGAGACGGATACTTACTTAAAAAGAGGTTATTTTGTTTCTTCCGTTCTAGATTCTTACAGTAAGGAAAACGATGATCGAAAGATAAGGTATGTCACCTATGATCAATTATCTGTCGAGGGGGGTAATCTTGGAGGGGTTAAATTACAGCTCGCTCACTCTGAGGATAATTCTTCTTGGAGTAAATTTTTAGGTCCGGATGGAACTACTTCTTCTTTTTATCGTTTTTCAGATTCGTCTGAGAATTTGCAGATTAATGGTCATGAGAATTATAGGTTTTTGAGATACAAGGTTTATCTCGTTTCGAATAGTCCGAGTGTTTTGCCGGAGTTGGGTGAGGTTAGAATATCTTTTACGATTACTAGGATGGATTTGTCGAGTGGTGAGAGGGATTATGTCACTTATCGATCTTAGAGGTCCGGGGTGTGGATCGTTATATAAAGACAATCCTTCCCTTAGCACCATTAGTTCTTAGGTGAATGTTCACTTAAAATATTGGGTTTAAAACATCACATCAGAAGTTGTCAAGATGAAGGGTGAACCACCCAATAAAGAGAGAGCGAACCATAACATTACCCCTAGAGGAAAGACTACCCTTCTAAACCTGACAATCATAATCCTACTAGTTTGCCTAAGCATTCCTATCCTTACAACCAATTTCGACACAATTTCACACCACTTCGACACCACTTCACCAGAAAAAAACCACATCACTTCAAAAATTGACAATAACCTAAGCAAAACAAAAAATTCAGAAACCATCCAGACAGAAAACAATCTAAACAAAACAAAAACATCAGACTCTCTTTCTTCTATAGATAATTACGAAGGAGAACTAGTAGACCTTTCAACCTCCCAAGATGAAAATTATAAATCCCCAAAACCCGAAATAGACAACTCCCAAAACTTTACAAAAGTCGCAGACGATGTAAGCGGACCACACGATGACAATGTGGAAATCAGTTCAAAAAACGAAGTCTCACTACTCCAAGGACTAACAATCAACGTAGCAAAATCACTCATAATGGGAAACCCCGGCCCACCAGTTCTAGTACTCAAAGACGTTGAAGGAAACATAAGCCTAGGAGAAAACGAATCCAGGGATGGCGGTCTGGATTACTATCATTTCGGGGACGACCCCAGCAAAACAGGATGGCCCGGTTACGGACCGGGATTGTCTATCCTCAAAAACGGTTCGACTATGGGGTTGTGTGAATTGGACGACGTTAATTCCGGGACTTGGTGGAGTGATACTTGGTTTGTTTTCGGAGGAATGGCTTCCCTTTATATGGAAGATATGTGGATTGCCGCACACCTAGACTGCAACCCCTATCTTCTAGGAACCAATTGTGACTGGGCTAGAGACGTAGTTTTAGACGGAAATGTCGGAGCGATCGGTGTACCGTTCGGAGCGAGCGACGTATGGAACCCACCAACAGAAAACGGAAATCGAGTC
>CAYSUV010000134.1:0-4414 GCA_964434275.1 Hadarchaeota archaeon (SeqCode)
GTTCAGGATCATCAGAAAGAACAGTTCCTATACCAACCATAATAGCATCCATCTCAGCCCTCAAACCATGAACCCTATCCAAATCCCTCCCACAAGAAATACAACTTTCACCCTCAACACTCGAAATCTTACCGTCAACCGTCATGGCCGCATTCAAAACAACGAAAGGCCTAATCATGCTTCTATCCCCCCTTATTCCACCTTGACATAATAAAATAACGAACTCACAACAAAAAATTCTAAAAGTTCTTAAGTATTGACTACAATCGGATAGGGGGTGTAGAACCGTGAAAGTATCCGAATATTATGACATCCCAATTTATAGCGACAAGGGAAGATATGTAGGCGAGGTCCAAGACGTAGTCCTCGATTTCAACGAGGGAAACATACTAGGCCTAGGCTTTGGGCAAAAAGAAGGCAAAGTTACAACAGTCCCTTACGAAAGCATCATGGCAATTGGCGACATAGTCATAGTCAAAACAGGAAAAGGAAGAAAAGCAGCAACACTTGAACAAGAATCGGAGAGCCAAGAATGATTTACGAATTCGAGGGAGAAAAACCTCGAATACACGAAACGGCCTTCGTACACCCAGAAGCAACCATAATAGGAAATGTAAAAATAGGACCACACTCAAGCGTATGGCCTGGAGCTGTGATTAGGGGTGATTTTGCGAGGGTTGAGATCGGTAGTTATACTTGTGTTTTAGATAATGCTGTTCTTCATCCTGCGGATATTTATCATGAAGATAGCATTGAATATATCCCGGTGGAGGTGGGTGACTATATCATTGTCGGCCATAGAGCGCTGATTCATGGTGCAAAGATTAATGATGATTGTATAGTTGGCGCTGGGTCTATCGTTTTTAATGAGGCGGAGGTCAAGAAAAATTCCATTGTGGGGATGGGGGCGGTTGTTCTTGAAAATGAAGAAGTTCCCTCAAGAAAGATAGTGGTTGGAATTCCTGCTCGGATTCTTCGTGATTTAGAGGAAAAAGATGTTGAACAAATCCGGAAACGAGCTGAAAACTTTGCTGATCTAGCAAGAAGGTATAATGAAGATTTAGAGAAATAATTTCAGATTCGTTTTTCTAGAACACACATCTTTTAAATACCCGCTTTTAAATATTTAAATAGACAATTGGTGTAAGGAGGAATCTAAATGGTCGATGTGAAGTATGAAATCCAAAATATAGTCCTTTCAGTTACCTATAAAGATACAGAATTCGACTTAGAGAAACTCGCCGGTATTTTAGAAGGAGCAAGGTACGACCCTGAAGTATTTCCAGGAATAGCCTACCAATCAGTTGATCCCACGGCATCCTTCCTGATATTTGCTTCTGGCAAGATGAATTGTGTCGGGGCGAAAAGCATGGATGACGCTAAGAACGCGATTAAGAAGCTGACCAAAAAACTCAAAGATTCGGACATAGAAATTGACGAAAACCCCAAAGTACAAGTTCAAAACATGGTCGCATCTTTCGACTTTGGAAGAGACTTTGACCTCGAAATGATCGCTAGAAACTTCAGAAACACCGAATACGAACCCGAAGTATTCCCAGGACTAGTATTCAGGCTGGACGAACCTAAAGCAGTAATACTATTGTTCGTTTCAGGAAAAGGAGTATGTGCCGGGGCGAAAAGTGAAGAAGACATAAAGAAAGCGGCGCAGAGAATAACTGAAGTCATTGAGTAAAAGGCTCTGAAAAAATTTTGGAGAATAATGGAAAAAAAGCTTATAACTACGGGAATAGCTCCCTTTAAACACAATTTTAACTATAGCTATCAAAACCTCAAAAGGTACTTATGGAAAAAACCGTTCTGGTCAGATACGGCGAAATAGCGCTTAAAAGCGAAACCGTCAGGAAAAAATTCGAAAAAATACTTATCAATAACATAAAATCCTCACTAAAAGATATTCAAATCAAAGTTCAACAAGAAAGAGGTCGAATATTTCTTGAGACAGAAAAACCGAAGGAAGTAGCTAAAAGAATAGCTAAACTCCCAGGTATCGTCTCTACGAGCCCAACTTGGCAAACAAAAGCCAATATGAAAAAAATCAGAACTTTAGCGAACGAGATAATTACTGATAGGTTCCCAAGAACTGGAAGCTTTGCTATAAGAGCCAGAAGAGTAGGGGAACACAAATTTACAAGCAAAAAATTAGAAGAAAAAATAGGTTCCGATACTATAGAAAGTAAACCGAACTTAACAGTCAACCTAGATTCTCCAGACAATGAGCTACACATAGAAGTGAGGGAGGATAAAGCCTATATCTTCGAAGAAATAATCCCGGGACCAGGAGGACTCCCAGTAGGTAGTCAAGGTAAAGTAATTGTGCCTTTCATAAACGAAGTTAACAGTAGCATTATTAGCGCTTATCTCCTACTCAAACGAGGATCCCCCACTCTGCCACTCTTCTTCGAAACAAAAGCAAAACCTATGAAAAAATATAGAGAAATAAACGAGAAACTAAAAAAAGTTCATCCAAGTCTTGAATTTTGCGCACTAAAAATCCAGCATATTGTAGACTGGGTATCTAAGAATGTAAGCGAAGATTTTAGAGATATAATTCAACAGAAAACTCTAATAAAACTTGGAGAAAAAGTAGCCGAAAGATTAGACGCCGAAGCTATAACTATAAACGAAAATTTAGAAGACATAAGCAAACTAAGTTTACACAACTTAAAGATTATTCAAAATAGAATCTCTATACCAATATTGACCCCTCTCACAGGGATCGATAAGATTAGAAAAGATAAAATCGAAAAAAGGATTGGACCCCTCACCAACAAAAAAAATAAGATAAATCATGGTTTGAATTCCTTCAATATAGACAAGATAGATGCGGAAAAAGTTTCAAGGATAGAAAAAAGCGTACGCCAAAAATCTCTCATTGAACGTGCGCTAAAAACTTTAGAAATTCGAAAATCTGAGGATTATTATGGATCTAGTCGTTGAAAATATAGAAAAAATTAGCGGTGAAATATCACCTTCCCCCTCCAAATTCCACACGCAATTTGCTACAACAATCGGTCTTCTAGCAGATGGTAAAAGTACCATAAAAAACCCTCTGATTGTGGATGATACCAGAGATCTAGTAAAAGCTATCGAAGATATGGGAGCAACAACAAAAAGAAACGAAAAAAGCTGGACAGTTTGGGGGAACGGTCAACCTATACACCCATCGGGCCAGGTAGTAGATGCTAAAAAATCCATTACTAGTCTGAGTCTTTTATCGGCTGTTTCCGCTCTAGCAGCTAGGATTATGGTTGTTACGGGGAAGAAACAGTTAAGATCTTGTCCTGTACCTTCTTTGGTGAATTTTCTCGAAAAAATAGGGGTGGATATTCACTCAACTAACCGGAAGGAAACACCGCCTTTACTAGTGTTCGATAGCCAGATTAAAGGAGGGGATATATCTTTAAAAGAAGAAACTGCAGACGCCAGATTTCTTCCTGCACTACTATTGTTATCTCCTTTAGCTGAAAAACAGGTCAATATAGAACATGGGTCAGAACTAGAAGGGAGATTTTTAGATAATTCTTTAGAATTACTGGAAAAAAGTGGTATTAAAACTAATGTAAGCGATGGAGAAATAAAAATAACTCCCGGTGAGTTTGAACCGTTAGAAACAACCCCCCCTCCGGATATACTTTCCACAATCCCCTACGTTATAGGAGGTATACTAACTGGCGGTGAAATAACAATATCTGAAGCAAATGAAGCGATAAATCTTGAAGAATTTCTAAACATGTTGAAAAAAATGGGAATCAAAACAAAAAAGTCGGAAGATAGGATAAAAATTCCAGAATCCCAAACACCAAAAGCAGCAAAGCTTAATATGCAAAACTTTCCAGAACTATTACCTCACCTAGCAGTGCTATCATGTAAAGCAAACGGAAAAACAGAATTCATCAACGCAGAAAAAGCACGAGAAATGAAATCAGACAGAATCAAAGCAACAGTACAAGGACTAAAAAAATTAGGCGTAAAAGCAAACGAAACAGAAAACGGACTCACCATTAAAGGCCCTTCCAAACTGAAGGGGGATAGGGTAGAGGGCCGGGAAGACGACGCAATAGTCGCTTCGCTTGGAGTAGCAGGCCTAGTAGCAGAGGGTAGTACTATTATCAAAAATAGGGCTGAGGCTCTCCGACAATCTTATCCCCAATTTGTAACGATTTTCAAGGATTTGGGCGCGAAGATGAGTTATAAATCCTAGCATCCCTCTTGTTTAGTGGAAAATTATTAGTTCTTGTCTAACCACTATTTAAACAAGGTGTTTTGATGAAAAGAGGACAATTTAGCATAGAGTTCATAGTTGTATTCGGTGTTTTAATAACTATTTTAGCGATGGTTTCAATACCCCTCTATCAAAATTCTAGAAACAGTGTAGATAACATCAAAGAGGTCA
>CAYSUV010000135.1:0-4393 GCA_964434275.1 Hadarchaeota archaeon (SeqCode)
GGTTATGCTTTAGCAAATGAAATATTGTGTCGGAATCCGTTTCGGTTCCGATAGTAGGGAATGGCTCTTCCATGATTTTTCGGGCTTTTTCTTTTACTAGTTTGGATAGTTTTTCACCTGTTGATATTTCGTGTAGTATTGTTTCTTCGGAGAGAGAACCCACTTGCTTATTGTTTTCGAAAACAGGTATTTGGGAAATGTCGTTATCTTCCATAAGTTCTATTGCTTTCTCGACCTTGTCGTCGGCTTCGGCTGAGACGATAGGTTTTTCCATAACTTGTTTTGCTGTAAGTTTTTCTTCCGAGTTAGCTTTCTTTAAGGTTTTTGATATTTTCTCGAGAGTTGAGAGTTTAGGGTCGACCTTTCCAGATTCTATTTTAGCTATATAGGGTTGTGTTACTCCCGCTTCTTCTGCGAGCTGAGCTTGTGTGTACCCTATTCTTTCTCTTAGGGAACGTATTTCTTTTGGATGAAATATTTTCATGATCCGCCCCATTTATTCCCAGTAGTTATATAGAATACAAAAACTAATAAGCGACCCGGAAAATATTGATATCGCTGGGTGAATCATGAATAGAAATATCATCGTAGAAAAATCCTATCGTCCTCCGGCAGAAGAGCATAATATTGAGATAGTTGAGAGAAAGGGTGTGGGACATCCAGATACTTTAGCTGATGGAATATCTGAGGCAGTTAGTCGATCCTTGAGTGAGGAATATCTTGAAAGATTTGATAATATTTTACACCATAATACTGACAAGGTTTTGATTGTCGGCGGCTCAGCAGAACCCGAGTTTGGCAAGGGGGAAATTCAGGATCCGATTTATGTTGTTGTGGCTGGAAGAGGTACGGATAAGGTGGGTGATGAAGAAATTCCGATTAATGAAATTTCTGTCGATGCGGCAAGAGAATATATGGATAATTCTGTCCGGTTTTTAGATATGGAAAATCATGTTAATATAGAATCTCGGATTGGTTGTGGTTCTGTGGATTTGAAAAATATTTTTGAAAGTCAAGGTGTTCCACCGGCTAATGACACTTCTATAGGGATTGGTTATGCTCCTCTTTCAGAAACAGAGAGATTAGCTTTGGAAACCGAGAAGGTTTTGAATTCTAGAGAGTTTAAAGATGATTATCCTGCGGTGGGGGAAGATGTTAAAGTTATGGTTCAGAGGGAGGATAGTAAAATTGATTTGACTGTGGCTATAGCGATGGTTTCTTCTTTTGTTAATGGTTTAGATCATTACATTTCTTTGAAGGAAGAGATATCTGAAGAAGTTCTTGAGTTATCTTCGGGAATAACCGAAAAGGAAGTCGATGTGAACGTTAATACTGCGGATGAGCCTGAGAAAGGAGTTGTTTACCAGACAGTAACCGGAACTTCAGCAGAACAGGGAGACGACGGAATGACGGGGCGTGGTAATAGAGTGAACGGGTTGATAACTTTTGACCGGCCAATGTCTTTAGAGGCTGCTGCTGGCAAAAATCCTGTGAATCATGTTGGAAAATTGTACAATGTGTTGTCGGAGGAAGTAGCTGAGGATATTTCGGATTTGGATGGTGTAAAAGAAGTTTTCGTTAGAACTCTCAGTCAAATAGGGGCTTCTATTGACCAGCCAAAGGTTTTGAATGTTAGATTAGTTACTGAAGAAGGATATTCGACTGATGATTTTAAAACTTCGTCTGAGAGTATTGCAGAAGAACATTTAGATAATATTTCCAATCTTTCCGAAAGAATAGTCAAAGGTGAAGTCCAAGTCTATTGATTTTTTTATTGATTCTAAAATGAGGTTTATTCATTTTGAATGCCTCTAACTTTTGCATAACGATTATAAGTTCTGAGCGAGATGAATTCAATACACAAACTGATAAATAATTTGAAACAGATTGTTATTTTGAGGAGGCTGGGGTGAGTATTTATCCGAGAATTAGACAGCGTAGATATGAAAATCGTCAAGATGCTTGTTGAAGACGGTAGAAAGACACTTAGCGAAATTGCTAACGAAGTAGGATTGAGTACTTCAGGAGTTAGAAGGCGAATAAAAAATCTTGAAGATGAAGATGTATTGGAAGGTTATACTGCGAAGGTTGATCCCGAAAAAGCAGGGTATGACATTGCAGCTTTTCTAAATATTGATGTCAAGTCTAGCGAAGCTCGTCGAGTGGCCGGTGTTTTGACGAGGTGTAAAGGTGTTTGCGAGGTTCATAAAACTACGGGGAATCATGGTTTGATAGCTAAAGTTAGAGCTGAGGACCGTGGAGAAATTAGTGAGTTTGTTGAAGATAGGGTTAGTACTTATCAAGGAGTGAAAGATGTCGATATCACAATGACTATTGAGACATACAAGGAAGACCTTTTGGATATTTAGGTGCCTCTATGGAAAAATCAGATATGGAAAAAGTGGATGAAGTTTTAACATCTGTCCATCCTTATCTTAACTATCCTCAAAATCTTCAGGAAGAGGTTAAAGAACTGGCTAAAGACACGGATAACTTGGAAGAATTTGAGAACCAATTTGAAAAATTAACTTCTGACCAAGAGGATCCAACTAGCCAAGCCGATTATAGGATTTTCCTCAACAAGCTTCGAAGTAGGTAATTAGTCTTCGTCCTCTTCTTTGGCTTCTTCCATAGCTTCTTTGGCTTCCGGTCCTTCCAGCGGCATTTCCTTGAGCTTTTTTCTGAATTTGTTTCCACATTCTTGACACTCTAGAGTTCCCATAATTATGAGATTTCCACCCATCAAAGCCATAGGGCTTGTTAGGGGCCAAGTTTTTCCTGTGGGTTTGCCTTCTCCGCCGCATTCAGGGCATTTGTATGTTTTTTTCTCTTTTCCCATTTTGATCAACCATGCGTTTTTCGTGTGTTGTGGTTTAAGGTTTACCGGTTTTGGTTTTTAGTTTCTGGTAAAGTTTTTCTATTAGTTTTTGTAATGTATTTAGTGGAGGTTTTAGTTTTGGTTATTTCTGATGTTGAGGAAATAGCGAAAAAGATAGAATCGATGGATATTAGAGGAGCTAGGAGAATAGCCCAAGCCGCCGCTGAGGCTTTAAAGAGCGTTGCTGAGGAGAGTGAGGCTGATACAGTTGAAGGTTTATTAGACGAATTGGATGAGGCTTCAGATATGTTGTTGGACACCCGCCCGACCGCTGTTTCTTTGGCCAATTCGCTCCGCGCAGTTAGTAAAGATTTGGAGAGTGTAGAAGATTTGTCATCTTTAAAAAAGACGGTTATTTCTAGGGCTGATGAGTTTATTGAAAAGACGGACGAAGCTAAGGATAAGATTGGAGAAATCGGAGCTCGGAGAATTTCGGACGGGGATAAGATTATGACACATTGTAACAGTTCTAACGCTCTTGCAGTAATAGAAAAGGCCTATGATCAGGGTAAGGACATTGAGGTTATAGCGACGGAAGCAAGACCGAGGAAACAAGGACATATCACAGTACAAGAACTTACAGATCATGATATTCCTGTGACTCTGATTGTAGATTCGGCGGCTAGGTATTTCATGAAACAAGTGGATAAGGTAGTCGTAGGTGCGGATAGCATTGCTGCAAACGGGGCTGTGGTTAACAAAATCGGCACTTCACAAATAGCTCTGGCAGCTCACGAGGCTAGAGTAGTCACTTTTGTAGCTGCCGAAAGTTACAAGTTTCACCCTTCCACGCTCGTCGGCGAACTGGTGAAAATAGAAGAAAGAGATAAAAAAGAGGTCGTTTCACCGGACAAGTTTCCAAATGTAGAGATAAGGAACCCAGCTTTCGACGTCACACCGTCCGAATACATAGACCTAATCATAACTGAGAGAGGTATAATCCCACCAGCCGCTGCATATGAAATCTTACAAGAACAATTCGAACTAGGAGTTGAGGAAGGATTACTCTAGCCAACAGTAATACTCTCAAATCTTGTAAACAGCGTCTCCTTCACGAACTCTATCCTGCACTTTAATACCCACAGCGTCTCCAGGCCCAGCTTTTTCCACGTTGTCATGTTCGATTTGCATGGATTCTACATCTTGTTGAACATCAGTAGTTGCTCCTTCAATGGAAATCCTATCGCCAATCTCCATTTCGCCGCTGAGTTCTATTACTCCTACACTAATGTCAGTAAAGTAATGCGTAACTTCTCCTATTTTTTCTTTTTCTACAGGTTCTTCAGCCATAATCATACACCGAATACAAGTTATATTTGCTGTTTTATTGGTTTTTTTATTATCTGTTCGAAATAAGGAATTATTTGGCGACATAAAATGGGTTCTGATCTAGGTGATAATTATGAAAAACTTGCAGAGGGTTTCTAACTATTTCTTAGAATTTAGCTGTCAGGACCGAAGCCTTGTATTTTCACATTTCCGTCGTTAGAAATTCCAACTCTTATTCTCCCTATC
>CAYSUV010000136.1:0-4387 GCA_964434275.1 Hadarchaeota archaeon (SeqCode)
CCATACTGTCCGCCTGTGTCTGGTTCCCCACCAACTAATTGGACACATTTACCCTTACGGATATCAACCGCGGGAATTATAAGCATTTTATATCCCCAATACTCATTTCAAAATTCTTTCAATTGGAATTACCAAAATATCGCGAGCTCCCTCAGCCTTAGCCCTGTTAACCAAATCATAAACTTCACTTGACTCAACAACAGCCTGAACTGCCATTAAGTCTGTTCCCTCTACTTTCGAAACAGTTGGGCCGGACATTCCTGGCATTATTTCCTCGATTTTGGATGTTTTTTCTTTAGGTACGTTCATCATTACTAGTTTTCGTGGTTTTGCTTGGATTACACTTTCTATTGCTCGTCGTATTTCCTCGATTTTCTCCTTTTTTTCTTCTAAGCTTTGATTATTTGCTATGAGTCTTACGGAGGTTTCGAATAGCGTGTCGATGACTTTAAGTCCGTGTGTTCGGAGTGTTATTCCTGTGCTTGTAAGGTCAACGATTAAATCCGCCATTCCTATGAATGGAGTTATTTCTGTGGCTCCGGATACTTCACTTAACTCTATATCTATCTCCTTTTCTTCGAAATAATTTTTAGTTACTCTCGGAAACTCTGTAGCCACTTTCACTCCGTCCTCAACATCTTGTATAGAGTCTATCGAAGATTTTTCGTGTGATGCTACAATCATTTCAGCTTTTCCAAAATCAAGGTCTAGAAGCTCTTCTACGTCTCTTCCGCTTTCCTTAATGAGATCGTGACCTGTGACCCCTAAATCTGCTGCACCTGAACTTACTATATTCGGAATATCCTGAGTCCTTACAAATATCACTTCTAAATCTTCGATATTTGTCCTAGCAAAAAGTTGGCGAGATCCTCTATCCATTACACCTATGCCGGAATCTTCTAACAAATTCACGATGGGATCGTGAAGACGTCCTTTATTCGGAACTGCTAGTTTTAATGTCATTTTTCACCCTCTTTTAACTTTTTTAAGGCTTTGACTAATTGCTTATTTTGTTTTGGTTTCCCCACAGTTATTCTTACCCATTTTGAGGATGCTCCTCTAAATCCTGATAGGTTTCTGATAAGAATCCCCTCTTCACGTGAAAGATAATTACAAATCTCGGCAGCATCCATATTTAACGGGCTTGGGGAAGCCATGATGAAATTAGCTTCTGATGGTAGAGTTTCAAACCCTATTTTCGACAATTCCTTCTGTAAATACTCTCTTCCTTTCAAAATATTCTTTCGAGTTTTTTCGACGAAATCCATATTTTTCAAAGCTGCAATAGCAGCCTTCTGTGCAAGTCTGTTAACACTGAAAGGAGGTCGAACCCTTTCAACCGCACGAACTAGCTCTGAACTAGTCACTCCATACCCTATTCGGAGACCCGCTAAGCCGAACATCTTCGAAAAAGTCCTCAAAACAATCAAATTTTCATACTCCTCCGACCAATCAACGACACTACCGTCAGAAAATTCTCCATAAGCCTCGTCCACAACTATAATCTTTCCCGTGTCCAAAAGTTTCTTCAACCCCTCCTCACTAATCGAATTACCAGTCGGATTATTAGGCCTCCCAATGAATGCAATTCTAGAACTCTTTATCTCATCCTGTAGTTCCTCTAAATCCCATTCATAATTATCCAATTCCACAAAGTTCAAAGTCATAGCATTGGAGCGACAAGATAATTCGTATTGGCTGAAAGTAGGAATCGGAATTAGAGCTTCGTCTCCAGGATTCATAGTTGCTTTCTCAACTAGATCCATAACTTCATCAGACCCATTTCCAACACAAATCTGGGTAGGATTAACATCAACATAATCGCTGATAGCTTCCTTAAGCTTTATAGGGGCTGACTCGGGATATTCGCCGATATTAGAAGCTTCTTCCCTTATCGCCTCCACCGCATCAGGAGACGGTCCATAAGGATTCTCATTTGAACAAAGTTTAGTGAATTCCTTCCTTTTTTCCGATGATTCTGCTAGAGGGTAAGATATACCGTCCTCTATCATTTTTCGAACTCTTTCAGAAATCATCAACATTCCTCCAAAACCGTTTTAGGGTTATCTCTCAGAACCTGATCAATCATCTCGTCACCCAAACCAGCTCCAAGAGCAATAGCCTCGGCTTCATCATAAGTTATCAAATCTTCTGGCGAATGAGCATCAGTATTAACTAATAGTTCTGCCCCGGCCTCAGTACCCAATTTAGCAACTCTACCATTAGTGAGCGAATGACCGTCTCGGGAAGAAATTTCAAGATAAGTCCCGGTTTGTTCCGCAAGTTCGGCCTCTTCCAAGGACAACATACCGGGATGAGCTATTATATCCACTTCATCACATTTAATCCCGGCAATGTTCGTGCCGATAGGAACAGGTTCTACAATGGTTTCGCCGTGCACAATAATCACTTTAGCTCCCATGTCTCTAGCTTCACCGGCGAGAGAGGGAATAAGTCCGATTGGAACATGGGTCAGCTCTACACCCGGAACAACTTCAATTTCCATATTACTTGTTAGTCTTTCAGCAGCTTTTACTACACTCTCAATAACCCATTCAAGATTAGAAGGGCCTACATGATCAGTTATTGCTATTGCTTCATGTCCTAATTCCTCCGCCCTACTAACCAGTTCCGCAGGTACCAGTTCCCCATCACTAAGTAGGGAGTGTGTGTGCAAATCTATCATTTTTCTCATTTTCCAACCTCCTATATTCTCTTTTCTAATTTTTCCATTCGTAATTTTTTTCATACTCTAATTCGGTGGGTATTCCTTCTTTATCCATAATTTCTTGAGCCTCTTCAATAGTTTCTGTTCTGGAAAGTTTTATAGCCACGTTATTCGCCTTTTTAATCACAATTTCAGGGTCAAAATAAAAGGTTATAGCTGTTATTAGTGAGACCTCCACGCTTCTTTCACCTTCACGGATCTCAACATCTCCATACTCCCCTTCCGCTGCCCTCAAAGCTAATGCAGAAGATTCAGTTTTAGTGTTGTCAACCGCTTTTCTCAAAACTTTCAAATCTTCAGGGACAATACCCCTGGCGCCTAAAAATCCACCCACTGACGATATTTCTGAAGAGTTTTTCATTAATTGATCCAATTTCAATTCCCCGTCAGCCTCCATCCCCAACTCCCCAAGTACAGAGGGGATTTTAACATTGTGCAGAGCAGAAAGCATCATGCTATCTGCCAACATGCTGCGAATGCCATCCTCTTTCCCACTGCCTAGCACATCTCCTCCAACATCCACCCATACAATAAAATCAATATCCAAACGATCAGAAGCGGCGGACAGCCCTTCTACAGCTCCTTTCACCCCGAAATTCAAATCTAAAAGGAAAGTTTCCTCATCTAGAATTTTGGATATAGAAGCCTCAGTTATCTTCACACCCTCCTCCGTCCTCGTTTTTGGATTTGCTAGAGCAGATGTATTGCTTATAGGTTCTAGATTTTCAAGTTCGCTGATTTTGCGTGGTCCTGGCTTAGGGTCGTTTACAGATCTTTCCCAAGTTAGTCCGCCTACTACTGTCTCAGTATCAAGTTCTTCTATATATTTAGCTGTGGGTAAGGCTCCTACGATGTCTCCTCCACCACCTATTCCTATGACAAGTGCCCTGTTCCCTCTTTCTGAAAGATTTTTGATGGTATTTTTATTCATTTTTCCTTTAAGAAACCAAGAGTTTTAGATATATAAATTTTACTAAATAAGGATTTTCGTAAATATTATTTACATATTTTCGATAAAATTAAATAACATACACCATATTCTTTTATTGTTGGATGGACTTGATAAAAAAATGGATTTAGATACTACCGACAAAAAAATCTTAAAAATATTGCAGGAAAATGCACAGGTCTAATACGCAGAAATAGCCGAAAAAATAGGTATTAGCTCCTCAGGAGTACATAAAAGAGTCAAACGATTGAAAGAACACGAAATCATAGAAAAAACCGTTTCGAAAGTAAATCCCAAAAAAGTAGATAAAAAACTAAAAGCATTCATAGGAGTCGCAACAGAATCAGGCAGATGTGGAGACGTAAGACCGAAACTTATAGATAGAAATGAAATCCTCGAGGTTCACGAAATGGCCGGAGAACACGACCTTTTTCTAAAACTAATAACCGAAGAACCAGGAAAACTGAACAAAATTCTTCACGAAATAGATCGTATCCCCGGGGTTGAAAGCACTAGAACATCTATAGTGTTAAAAACCGAAAAAGAGACCACCAAAATACCCCTTGACTAAACTCATATTGAACGGAAAAGCTCCTATCTCTCCCTACTAGTAGAAAACACTTGACAAAACTTATTTAGAAGGAGAGGGGGGAGGGAGCCGAACGGCCGGGGGTACCGTTCGGCTCGTTTTGGCTTGGTTTTACAGGCGT
>CAYSUV010000137.1:0-4365 GCA_964434275.1 Hadarchaeota archaeon (SeqCode)
ATGATCATAGAACAAGCAAGAATTTACGACATAAACCTCACCATCGGAGACGACCTAGGCGGAAGCATGTTCGGAGCCTCAATCAGCGTCGAAAACATCCATATAAAAATCGGCCCGATCGGCCCGGACACATTCGCACTGAACGCAGTAATGTTAGGACCGGCAAACGTGAACTGGCATTCCGACCCTTACGATTGGACAACAAGCAATGATGATCATTACAATAACGATGCTTGGTCCGGCGACTGGCACGATTTCGAAGATTACTACCTCCGAGATTTATGGGCTCACCAAATCGAAGTCACCATAGAAGGTTTTAAAGGTCCAGGGGTGAGTGCGGATAAGCTTAAGCTTGAAATTGAGAATATTGATTTGTTGAACTTTAATATCGACGATTGGACGATTGATAGGATTGATATTGATGAAGATTGGACTCAGTACAATACTTCTGGATGGGATGATAAGTATCAGGGTTGGGGTGGGGGGAAGCTTGAGGTTACTGTTGAGGATATGGATATAGCGAGTTTGCAAATTCCGTTTATGAGTGAAAGGCTTCAATCCACTCATATTGATAATTTGAATCTTTTACTCACAGATATTACGATGAAAGATGTGGACTTGAAGGAATATGATGTAGGGTCTGTAGATTGGGATAAATTCGACCTTGACATTAGTGGGCTACGACCGAACATAGGGTCAACTGCAACGGTTGAGTATGATTGGGGGGGAGGGACAGAAGACGGTGCAAAAACCTCTAATGGAGTTCTTAGCTTGGAAACTCGCCCAGGTACAAAAAAGACATACTGGTTCGACTCGACAAATCAGCTTATAGAAAGTGAACCATCAGGAAACGAAAGCATATCGATAGGAAATGCAAGCGCATGGGCAAAAGCTTACAGTTGGATAGACGCTCTACAAGTCGTCGATGGGTCAGGAAATGTCAAGTATGAGCTTGTGGAAAACAAGTGGGTCGGAAGACTGTTAGGACCCGGAGGATACCATGGACAAAGCGTTACAGAAATGCATAGAGTAACACAACACGAGTGGACGCCGCCGGAAATCAAACTGGAAGAAGGAGACAAATTCAAAGCGAAACTGGCCGGCTCAGGAGCACTTGCAGGTCGAAGAGCTCTATATAACGGACAATGGTTTACTTCAGACCCCCTCTCTCAAGATTATATTTTAGAATCTGAACCCTTAAATTTCCAAGTTGTTCTAGAAGGTTATAATTACACTAAAAATACAGCTACCATGCCGAATAATGCTGATCTTTACGTTTATTTCGGTGATGCGGATAGTCGCCCATCCAAAATAGAGGGAATATCTCTCAGTCCAGGATACAGAACCAAAGGAACATATAAATCAGTTTGGCGGAGCTTCAACGGAGTCGTTTCCCCAAATAGTCTAACTGTGGATGCAGAAATCGGTTCAGATGAAAGTGTAAAAGCCGAAGTTCAAGTTAGCGAGGACGGGATTAATGTGAAAGACAGTTTACAAGTAACTCTCAACGACGGGTATCATTCTTACGACATCTCTTCTATCGACAAAGGACAATATGTTAGAGTAGTTTCAGACCTATCAGGAGGAAAACTTCATTCTCCCAAAATATTTAGCTATGAAATAAAAGGCTCCCGGACCACACTCATCCAAAACGTTTCTGGTGAAGTAGGTAAAATCGGAGTACAGTTTGACGATGTAAACGGAGAAAACCTTTCAATACTTGGAGGAACCGGCTTAGACAACATGTCTTGGTCAGACGGCGGGATAAACCTCAAAAACTTCGACCTTTTGCTAAAACCAGACGCAGTGACCATCAAATCATTACCAGACTGGAAAGAAAACGCAACCTTCAACCAAACAACTGCAGAAGACGCATACTTACACATCTCCGGATCCAAATCCCCCTCCTGGCAATATCCGACCGCATCAGCATCCTCTTATCACTCTTCGACTTACTCCCCCTCTAAAGCTGTTGATGGAGATACTGGCACCTTATGGGCGTCTCAAGACGACGGAAGAGAAGATCAAGCGGCTGGTGAGTGGATATCTTTTGATTTCGGCGGCGAAAAAACAGTATCCGTCATAGAAGTGTATCATCAGACCCCGGCAGTACCTTTGACTTATGAGGTGCAAAAATGGGAGGAACCAGAAGGGAGTTGGGTCAGAGTACTTGACGAATACACGATAGAGGAAGCAGGTTGGCACAGGTTAAAGCTCGGAGAAAACGTCGAAGCTTCCAAAATAAGGTTCTATTACAGCCAAACCGATAGTGACGGAGGTTATGCCAGAATGGCAGAATTCAGATGTAAGTACACTACCCATGATGGGTATGTTTCGTCAGGGGCGACCAGTAGCGATATGAACCACACAACACGCTGGTTCGACCTTTCTAAGAAAGTCCAATTTGAAAACGAGAATATTACGATTAATGGTCGTTTTGAAATGATGAGGGCAGATGCGAAGATAGATGATTCCGGTGAGAACGTGTTTACCACCGTGCAGTTAAGTAATGATGGGGAGAATGTTATAGAGAATTTACGGGTTCAGATAAGGGATGGTACCAACTTTTATGACTTGTCCGAGTTCGAGAATAGAGCTAACTATGTTCGAGTCAAGACCGAGCTTTTAACCACCACGCAGGCTATTTCACCTCAAATAGACAGTTATCAACTTTATTACAACACGCTACGATTGAGGGGGGACAATATTATTCTCTCTTTGGAGAATATAGTTTCTGAAAATATTGATATGAGCGGTCCAGGAGATACGAATTTTGAGAACCTTACATTGGATTTGGATAACATTCGGGGAGATTCGGGTAATTTACACGCGGTTATGACAGATTTCTTGTTTAACTGGGAACAGTTCGATCTTAAAATGGATGGTTTTGAGATTTTAGGGTCGAAACCTTATGGTGTCAATTCAAAATCTAGTTTTGATGAAGGATCTAAGGTGAGAACGGCTTTTGAGGATGATGGTGAAGGTATTAAAGATAAGGAAGTCTTGGTGGAGGATGAGAGTGATTGGAAGGAAGGATCGAGGGAAAATGTTTATTTGAAGGATGGAAAGCTCGGGATAGGTTATTATAACGATTTTTCTAACTTCCATAATGATAATTGGCGGGAGATTGGAACTACTGGCGATTCAAACCTTGAAATCACGAAAATAAAAGATTCTATAGTGGGTCTCAAGACTTGGGGTAGTGGTGCTGTAGCTCTAGTTCCTAAAAAACTTCCACAGTTCGAAAATTCCGTAGTGGAGACGAAGATGCTTCAAGGAATGATGATACACGACAGGTCAGGAGTCGCAGTAGATGTCAACACTGGAAGCGGTTATTTCGCCGGCGTGCACAGAGGAAGTAAGGATACGGATGGTCCGGACGATAAGGCAGAAATTAGGTATGAAGACACTTCTGGAAGTTCGACAGTATCGGAAGATACCGGTTACACCGCTAATTATCCGGAAACAGTCAGACTTTTCCATGAGGGAGATTCTTACTACCTTTATATAGACGGTGATTATGTTACTGGAGGTTCTGACACTTCGAAAACCACCGGTTATGTCGGAATGGCTCCAGCCAATTGGGATCAATACTCTTGGACTCAACACGATTATTTCTGGCTGCAAGGAGGGTACAATACCGCGAGCTGGACATCAAAAATCCAAGACTTTGGAACCACAACCGATTTTTCACAATATAGATTGGAAACGGACAGTTCGATAGCTAGCGACGAGTCTATACAAATCATCGTGGAGATTTCCGATAATGAAGACTTTAGATCACCTAAAGAAACCCAAACGATAACACTTTCCGGCGGAGTAGAGAAAACCACCCTCTCTTTAGGCACCGGCAGGTTTGTCAGAATCAGAGCAAAACTTTCCGTAAACGACGGCACCTACTCACCCGAACTCAGCCTTATAAGACTCACCAACACCGATTACCAAACCCTAGACACAAAAACCGAATGGGAAACCGGAACATACGACCCAAAACACATAACCACCGAACCAAACCCAGGAAGCATCAAACTAACATCCGAAAACCTCAGAGGATTCTGGAAACTCGACATGGGACTCGGAGGAACAGCCTACGACGAAACCGACCACAACAACGACGGAAAATTCAACCTAATAGAAACCGGCTGGTACACCCAAGACAACTGGAAAAAAGCAAAAAACGACCTCCCAAACACCACCCCCTTCCCCAAACCCGGAAAAATGACACTAACCTCCGAAAACATAAGAACCTTCCAAAAATTCGAAACCACAGGCCCAACAACCCCGGACGAAACCGACTACAACAACGACGGGTCAATAGCAGGAGCAACAACATGGAGATACAACTCAGACTGGAATAATGGGTAT
>CAYSUV010000138.1:0-4358 GCA_964434275.1 Hadarchaeota archaeon (SeqCode)
ATTCTGCAATGTTTCCGAATATTCTTTTAAAAAATAATGTTTCTCCAGAGAAAACTTTTGAAACCGATGATGGTTTTGAAGTAGTTATTGAAGATAAGGATACGGAAGAAAGGGAAAAGATAAGTGTAGAAACTGAGAGTGGTGGGTTTTTCCCTGAAGCTATGAATGAAGTTATTGACGAGATTCAACACTACAAGGATAAAGCGAAGGAGAATCCAGATTTTGAAGATATTTACCTAACCATGAAAGCGAAAGTTAGGAACAATCTCACACATGGCGCTATGTTTTCAAAAAGAAGACCGAGCAGTTGTAGGTTTTTAAACATTTTAGCGGGTTCTAGAATTTTTACAGAATCTAGAGAACTTGTCAATGAGTTGATTGATAAGATAAAAAATAATGGAGGGAGAATATTATCCGCCGATACGGACGGTGTGTATTTCGTTGGTTTGTCTTTGGAGGAGGCTGAAGAAATTTCTGAAGAGTTGGAATATGATTTGGATGTTGAACAGTTTGACGCTGGTTATTTTGCTTCGGGTAAAAACTATGTCTTAATTGACGGTGATAGAGTCAAAGTGAAAGGGGCAAATTTATGGGGGCGCAATATTCCTTTGGTTTGTTCTGATGCTTTCAAAAAAGCAGTCAAGAAAGGATTGAAACAAGGAGAAGTGAAGCGGAAAGAAACTTTGAAAATGATGAAAGAATACATTCGTTCCGATGATAGAACCTTGTTAGAATTTTCTTTAAGAATTTCTAAAAAAGAACCCGACAAATATGCTAGAGAATACGATAAAGAATGCGCTAGATACTTTATGGACGAGTATGATTTTCCAGCGGGGTATGATTTCGATGCGGTGATTATTGATGGAAATAATTCTCACAAGTTGAATTTGAAACCGTGGCGGACTTCTAAAAAATTCCAATGGGAGTTAATCAAACCTATCGAAAAATACGATGGTGAAGATTTGTGTTTGGAATGGTATGAAATGAAAGCTAAGAATATACTCTCCAACTTTAAAGGTGATTTTGAGGAGAAAAAAATGGAGGCTTTTTGCCAATGAAACTTTTGACCGTTCCGGTTGAACCTGTTTGGCATTCCACCTTATCTACAATATTGGAAGACACTCGGCAAACTTCTCTAAACGAGGACGATTGGGATATTGATTACGATTTTTTAACCGACGAGCGGGACGATTTTATGATTACTCTAAAAACGCGAAACGAGAAACATGCGCACCGTTTGGGTTGTTTTTTGAAAAAAGTTATCCGGGAAGAGTTTGGCGAGAATGTGAATTACACGATTAGCGAAGGTGGTTCTGTTGAGTAGGTTGAGATTGTTTTTTGGTATTATTTTTCTTTCGGCGCTTTTGTTTGATGGTTTTTACTTTAGCGACCCTCTTGCGGTTTCTAGAGTTAATGTTTTTTCTTTTGTTAGAGAAAGGTTTAGGAGGTTTGCTTGCGGTGAATAAGGTAAGGGATTATGTTGAAATAATGCAATCGAACAAAGGGGTTTATAAAGGAGGGTTCGAGTTTTTACTTTCTACTTATAAAGGGTTTTTAAGTGGTTTTTGGAGGTTGTCTAGTTGGATTTAGTTGAAAGTATTGAGAGTTATTATCAAAACGAGAATTGTTTCAAAAAAGCAAAAGAAAGACTAGGAGATGATTTTCTTCAATGGTCCCACATTCGAATTTTCGACAATAGGGCTTTCTGGAACAAGGTAAAGCGGAAAATAAACAATTGGGAAGAGTTAAGACAAGTAATTCTATCTTATCTCGAAGACGGTAAAATACCGTGCAAAATTTACTACACTCCCTCAAAATGGTTAAACCCTGAAGATTTAGGAGACCGCGAAAGAAAAAACGGAGGGTATCTAGTTAGAGACAATTACCTACTCTACCAAGACTTGATAGTTTTTGACTTGGATTCTCTAAAAGAAGGACACTTGTTAGCCTTGTTAGAGTTTTTGAAAAACATGAACGAGATTGATGAAACTCTTTACACAATTTTTAGCGGACGGAGAGGTTATCACGTTTGTGCGAAAAGAGAAAGATTGTTTAGAAAAGTAAAAGACCCGATACGGAAAGAATTAGAATACAAGAACGAGAACAAAAAACTAGCGGACAAGATTCTAGAAAACCTTGAAATTGATTTAGACAAAGTCGCATTGATTAACCCTAGACATGTTTTCAAAATACCTCTAACCTTATCGGTCAACCAGAATTTTGTCGGGATTTGTAAATTTTTAGATAATTCTAACTACAAGTCATGGACTCCAGATTCCAGCTTCGCTTTACGTTCAAGAAAAAAACCAGAATGCTGGAAAGAAGATCCAAAAGCAAAGGAAAATAAAGAAAACGGTAAAGGTTCTAATTCTTCTCACAGGGTTGGAATACGTTCAAGCATAAACGGAACTAACGGTGCTCATGTATTGTTTAAAAATTTTCACAAAGATTTAGACGATTTAGACGAGGTAAAACGTCAAGCAACTAGACTGATTCAAGAACATAACTTGAGCGACATGTGGATACTGTACGACGGTTCCAAGTTGTGGGGTGTTTGTTTGAAAAAGCTAGATTATGAAAAATTGGAAAAAATTGTAAATGTTCCAAAATCGGGAAATATTCTATGGGTTACAAACGATATGAAGATTGTTTCACGCATTGACGGATTTCCTAGCCATCATTTATCTAGACCACATTCTAGATATTTTGGATTCGAGGGCGGTAATGTTGGAAAAGACGAGTTGTCAATATGTCGCGCAGAGGTTGAAAAATGAAAAAAGGATATAAGAGACTCATCAATTGGATAGAGGAAAACGTAGACCTAGAAGAAGCAAGAGGTTTTGATGACGGGTTTGACATGATTGACGACGAGTTACAAGACCCAGAAACAGACAAAGGAGCTTACCGCGCTTTGGATCAAGAACAAGTTAGAGACGAGTTAGAAGGTAAAATGTTTGCAGGTTCGGTTTCTGAACAGTTCGAAGAAAAACAACCACGGCGACCAAGTTTGGTGAAAGATGAGGAAGAGTGGAAAGAACGAGAAGCGAAAATGGTTCAACGTTCTAGAAATACGGGACGTATGGTTGAAACTTTGAACCGTTTAACTGAAGGAGCGACTAGGCGGGAAGCGTTGGAGGAATTGTCTGAAAATTTCAACAGGGCGGAATCTACCATTGCTAAAGATTTGACCGCGATGCGTAATATCGGTTGGTTGACTCGTACGGATGATGGTTTATGGAAAACGACGGAAGAAGGTAGGGAAGCTAGTAGAGGATGGGGCTAGTAATAAAAAAGTATTTAAATTATTAGTATGTAAGTATTTTGTAAGGTGAAAAATTTTGGCGAACGGAAAAGAACATATAGCGTTTTCAGTTTCAGAAGAAGAAATAGAATTTATCAAACAAGCAAAACGAGACGGGGAAAATTATCTAGAATTTTTCAAACGAATAACAGGGGTAAAAAATGCCGAGGATTAACGTCGAACTGAACGAGGAGGAGAAAGAAAAAATACTGGAAGACAAGAGAGAAGGAGGTTTTTACAAAAGAGCAGGAATAGGGAAAGAAACTCTAAGACATTATTTTTTAAGAAAAAGCGCCGAATCTTTGGGTTTGTATTGTCCAAATTGTAACGGCGGGGTTTGGAGAATTAGAGAATTGGAAAACGGTTTCGCTCATATTGATGCTGGAACTTGCGGAAGACGATTACCGCGCAGTTGGGTTGAGGAAAATAAAGAAAAACTGATAGTGGTAGGTGAAGATAATTGATGGAGGTTAGTGTTATTGGTATTGTTGCTTTGTCTGTTGTTTGTTTTGGTTTTGGAGTTTCATTTTCCTTGTTTCTTTTTAGGAGACATATTCAAAAAATGAATAGTAGGATTTCTGAAGCGGAGAAGTTAGCTTTTGAAAATGCTGGTATTGGAAATGATGTTGAAATGCTTGAGGAACTTTCCAAGTCAGTTATTTTTAAAATAAAAGAAGAATTGGAAGATTCTGAGTCTTTAGAAGAGTTGGGTAGAAGGTTGGAGGATATTCAAAGGGAAATAGAAAGTTTTGAAATTGATGAAAAAACCGAGGACAGGTTTGATGAAATGCGCGATATTTTGGATAAAGATTTTGAAGGAGGTGGCTGATTTGGAGCTGTTTAGCTTCCTTGTAGGGTTAGGAATAGGAGTAGTGTTTTCATTACCGTTAGGATATTTATTGAAAAGCCATACGGAGGGAAGGTGATTAGTTGAGTGTTACGGTTCAAAACCTAGCACCGTTTCTAGACGAGAAAGGCATTCTCGGTGAAGATACTTTGATAAGCGAGTATTTAGACATTTTGAAAATTTTTGAAAAACATGACACACCGTTTGGAA
>CAYSUV010000139.1:0-4348 GCA_964434275.1 Hadarchaeota archaeon (SeqCode)
AAAGTATTGTGAACCACTAACTGCGCCGACCAGAACTAAAACAAACAATAAGACAATTGCAAACTTTCCAAACTTTGAGTCAAAGAACACCATTGGAATCCTGAAAAAGCTTTATCGGAAGCCATTTTATAAAGAGAAACACAACTAGGAGTCCCGATAATTTAAAAAAGCTAAAAATCCAAAAAATCAGGTTTTCATTTCCGGTTCGAATCCTTGTAAAGATTTTCTCCAAACGTATCTACTGCGACTGTCAACGGACCAAAGTTCTCAACCTTTAGGACCCACAAAGCTTCGGGAAGCCCTAAGTCTTCCCAAAACAAGTTTTTCACACCAATAATGGATTCAGCAGCTAAAGCTGCTGCTCCTCCGGTATATGATAGATAGATGCAACCTAAAGAACTGATTTCCGGAACTATTTTTTTGCCGATCCCTCCCTTGCCTATCAGTGCTTTAACCCCCGTTTTCTCGACAAAATCCACTTGCATATCATCAAGTCTTGCACTAGTAGTAGGACCGGCAGCGATGATTTTCCAATTTTTATTTTCTTGTTTAACGAGCGGACCGCAATGGTAAATTATCTCTCCTTCAAGGTCAATAGGTAATTTTTTTTCTTTTTCGTAAAACTCCAAGATTCTTTCATAAGCTTCGTCTCTTGCAGTAATGATCCTTCCCGAAATTTGTACTAGATCACCTATTTTCAAATTTTTGATATCCTCTTGACATAGCGGAGGTTTAAGATTGATCATCTCTTTTTCATTCATTCTGGCACCTCTATCTCTATTTTATCATCTTCTAGGCGAGCTTTCGCTCTTCTAGCAGCCCAGCATTGCGGATTTACAGCTAAAGGTAAACTCGCGGTATGACAACCCGCTTTTTCGATACGAGTCGCTAAAATAGTTGTTTCACCACCCAAACCCATAGGGCCGATTCCGAGTTTGTTAATTCTGTTTGTGATTTTTTTCTCAAAAGCCGCTAGGTTTTCCCGTTCGTTTTTCTTATCTAGGGGTTTTAGAAGAGATTTTTTAGCTAGAAGGTTCGCAAAGTCAGCTGTACCGCCGATTCCAATTCCTAGAATTCCTGGGGGGCAAAACTCTCCTTTTGCTTTTTTTACAACCTTAACTATTTCGTTGATAATTTTTTCTTCAGTGTCTGTTGGGTTTAGCATTAATAGTCTGCTCCAATTTTCACTGCCCCCTCCTTTTAGCAAAAGTTCAATCTCAAATCTATCCTCACTCCTCTCAAAATGGATAATAGGATGTTTGAGACCAGTATTATCTCCAGAATTATCGCGGCTAATAGGGTCAACGACATTCGGTCTCAGGGGAATTGATTGTGTGGCTTCTTTCACTGTTTTTTCGATTGTTTTTTTCAAGTTGAATTTTAGCCTTGTGTCGGAAGGTATTTTCAAGAAAAATATGGGGATGCCAGTGTCTTGGCAAATAGGTCTTTTCTTTTCTTCGGCTATTTTCAAGTTTTTCAAAATATTGTCCAACTGTCCTTCAGCTATCGGGTTGCTTTCTCGACTCTTGGCTTCTTTGAGTTTTTCAACGACATCTCTTGGCAATTGGACAGCCGCTCGTGAAATCATTTCTTTTAATTTTGTTCGGAATTCTTTTTCAGATAACATTTTCTCCGAGTTTTGATAAGTGCTAAGAAACTAAAAATGTTGGAGAAAGAGAGAATGAGGTTGATTCATCAAGAATCAGGGGGGGTTATAGCGGAAAAGGTCGAAATCGCCGATTCGTTCTGGAGCAGATTCCGAGGCTTATGTTTAGAACGAATTTTGAGGAGGGTGATGCTATTCTTTTCAAATTCCGAAAAGAGCGAAAATTTAGGATTCACACTTTTTTCGTATTTTTTTCGATTGATTTAATTTATCTGGATGAGGATTTCAAAATTTTGGAAATCAAGGAAAATCTTTCCCCTTTTTGGTACTATAATCCCGATAAAAAAGCTTATAATCTTATCGAACTACCGGGAAAAGTATTGGAAGGTAAGAATATAGAGGGCGGTGACAGGGTTAAGATATCAAAATAGAGAAAATCCTTAATTAAATTATGAGAAAATAATTGTGGTGAATGTATGGATATTCAGGAAGAAATGATTTCGTCAGCAGCAGAGTTGGCCAAAAAAATAGAAGCGGACTCAATCTTAGTTTTAACAGAAACAGGACAGGCCTATAGTATGATAAGGGAAAAGTTTGAAAGTCTCAACGTTATTGCGATGACTCCTAATGAGGAAACTTACAAAGAATTGAGTAAAGAATCCCAGGCGAAGGTTATCGAGTTTTCTGTTAGGGACCCTACTAGGACGGGGCAAATTCGCCATGCAGTCTGGAGGGGGTTGGGGAGTGGGCTTTTAGCGCCAGGTGATTTGATAGTTTGTTTAACGGGGGAGATGGGAGCAGCTCAAGGAATAGATACGATTTCTGTATACCTTATTTCTGAAGCGGAATCGACTCTTGCAGGTATAATAGAATCGGATCCAGTGATGAATGCTGTAGTGGAGATTGCGAGCGAATTGGGATGGGCTGGTCGTGAGGGTGAACCCTTAGGAGCTACCTTTGTCATCGGGGATTTGGAAAAGGTTATGAATCAGTCCCACCAGCTGGGGTTGAACCCATTCAAAGGTTATGAAGATATTAAGATTACAGATAGAAAGAACTGGGAATTGGTAAAGAGATACGCTTTTTTAGATGGTGCTTTTGTTCTTGACGGAAGTGGAAATATTATAGCCGCTGGAAGATTTCTAGATGCAGATGCTGACATAGATATACCGACAGGTCTAGGCACACGCCACCTTTCAGCAGCTTCTATGACCGCTGCTACTCACTCTAAAGCTGTCACAGTTTCTGGAACAGACGGTACAATCAGAATATTTTCTAACGGTGAAATACTGGGAAGAATAGATCCAAGAAGCAAAATGTTGAAAGAAGTAAGCGTCTAAAAAACATAAAAAATCCTTAGGTCGACTTATGGTTTTTCTATACCTTTTAAGATTGTCGGACGACTCGATATATTGCGGAATATCGAAAAACCCTAAAAAGAGGTTGAAACAGCACAAAGAAGGTCGCGGAAGCAAGTATGTGAAGGGAAGACTTCCTCTGGAACTTGTTCATTTGGAAAAACATGAAAACAGGAGCGAGGCAATGCAAAGGGAAGCAGAAATAAAAAAATGGAGCAAGAGTAAAAAGGAAAAACTCATAAAAAACTCTGAAAATCCAGAAATATTCTAAGTTTTGATATCCTCTAAAATTTTTTCCAAATCACGCTTGATTTTATACTTTCTCTCAAAGAAACTAAGAATATTTTTAACATCTCTTCTCAACAGATCGTCCGATTCTGGATGATCAGTCGATTCCCACTGAGGCCAGTCGATTATGAGTATTTCTCCGTTTGGTTTTATGATGATGTTGTGTTCGCTTAGGTCGGCGTGTATGATTCCTTGTTTATAGGTTTCTTTTACGTTTCGAATTATTTCATCAAGTACGGGTTTTGGCAAATCTATTTTTGCTACGTCTGCTAGTTCTTCTCCTTCGATTAAACTCATTATTAGGATGTGCCGGTTGTAGGTGATTGGTTCGGGAGCCTCTACTTTTTTATGAATTTTTTTCAGAACTTGGAATTCTTTTCGCGCTGCTTTTTTTGATGCGTCATACCATCCGTGTTTTGGTTGGTAGGTTCGTTTCTCTTTTAGTTTTTGAAAGCTCAATCCTAATCGGTTGAATTTTACGGCTACTCTTTTTTCCTCCGGCGTTAGGGCATCATAAATGTCGGCTTCTTTCCCAATTCCTTGGGCGATTCCGAAAGCTTCTATCACATCGTTTTCGACAAGTTCATGAATTGCTAGAGCATCATAACCAGGTGGCAGTATCCGATATCCTCTATATTTTTCAGTTCCTTTTTCTAAAAGTTCGAGCTTGTTTAACCTGTCCAGTCGATAATTGATATCTTGTCTAGGCATTTCGCTGAATTTTGTAAGCCTGTCATCTGGTATCCATTTGAAACGGGAGGCGGCCTCCTCCAGTTCGGAAAGGAATTCGAAATCCTTTTCCTCAAGATCGTGAAAAACTTCAATTGCTTTCAAAGACATTCAAAAGACTTTATGCTTGTTTTAGGTAAAAATCAGATTGGTTAGAATGGAATACAAGAAGCTTGCCGCTGCTTGTCAAGAATTAGAAGAAACATCCTCATATCTAGAAAAGAATGAAATAATAGCGAATTTGTTAAAAGAAACACCTTCTGATAAACTAGAAATTGTAGTGCCTCTCCTTCTAGGGAGAGTTTTTCCAGCATACGAGTCTCAAGAAACAGGACTAGGGCTACAGCAACTAAAAAAAGCGGTCCGA
>CAYSUV010000140.1:0-4345 GCA_964434275.1 Hadarchaeota archaeon (SeqCode)
TTTTTTTCAAGCAGAAGACGGCATACGATATCAGCCTCGGTCTCGTGGGCTCGGATATGTGTATAAGATACAGCCTCCGAATACTAGGATTTTTTCTTCTTCGCCTTCGTAATTTTCTTCAATAAATTCGGCAATAGGTCCTAGTTTGCAAGTTTTGCAACACCATCGATAATCTCTGGCTGGCGGGCCGAATTCTTTGAGTCCTTTCCAGAAATTGTTTCCGGCGTTTGCTGTTTTTATTTCCTTGTTTATTTTTTGCTGTATTTTTTCGATATATTCTATAGTTTCTGGGAATTCTATTCCAGTGTCATTGAAGAATATTTCTAACTCCGATTTTTTGAACGCTTCAAGTGCTAATAGTAGCACTGCTAGACTATCTTTTCCACCCGAAAATGTGATTGCAACGGGTAGGTTTTTTTCTTTTTCAATATTTTTCATGAATCGGATTGCTTCCTTTTCTAGATTTCTTAAATGGTTTGAATTGGCTTCGATGGCTTTGTTCCAGTCGCTCTCTTTTGAGGTTTCTATATAGTTTGGTTTTTCTTTTCTTCTGGTTCTAACGGATATTCCATAATCTTCTTTGATCATTTCTTCACCATTCATTTTTGCGGAGCCTGTAGATAGTACATCTGTTGGTTTTCTGTTCTCGTTTTCTTTTGCTTTGATAATGATGCATTCGTCTCCGACCTCGATATCACGATCTGCATTTGTAATGCCTGGAGCTAGAGCGTTCGCGCTGTCTAGTATTTGGTTCCAAGCTCCTTCGTCCATCTCTACAATTTTTTGTTCACAACCTAACAGGTAAGCTCTTATCGCTCCTTCTTTTCTCAGAACCAGTCTCCATTCTTTTTCAACAGGATTAAATCTGACTTGTCCAAGTATCATTCCATCCATTATGAACTCATAAGAATCATCTAAACCGGGTACGGGATTGACTAGAAGAATTTTGTTTTCAGGTAAGTATTCTTCTTTATCTATGCCTAGATTTTGTTCGATTATTCTCCCGATGAGTTCTCTTTTATTGAATGCTGGAGCGATGTCTCCTGGCGGAGTTAGTTCAATTTTTCTTCCCTCATCTTCGCACTTTCCACAATTTTTCTGCACTAGCGGGACGTTGCAATTATCGCACCAGAATATTTCAGTTCTTCCGAGTATTACAGGTCCTTTGGTCATTTTTTTGCCTTTTGTTTTGTTTGATTTTACTTACTTTCATAAAGTTCGAATGCTCCCTTAAAGAGAGTAGTGCGAATTTCTATAGAGAGTTTGATATTATCTCCTTGTAAGCCGAACTAGTTTTCCTTCCTCAGTGAAGATTTGTCTAATATTAAGAAATTTTCACGATTTTTTTGGAAAATATCTAAAGCCGAGTTGGAAAGCGAGGGTATAGCTAGGAAATATCGGGTAGAATCAATACTTTCATAAAAGAAAAAGAAAGTTTTATAGAAAGATATGACTCCAAAAATTCAAACACTGAATAGAGAAAACCTTAAAAAATCCGGAAAAAAAGAAAATCAGAGTGGAGAAGTTGGTCCGGAAAAACCTCTGATGAAGATGATGTATCATCCTCAAAAAGATACGAAAAGGGAGGTGAAATAAATGCCTAATGGACAAAGACCCATATTTATACTATCCGAAGACACGGAGAGACAAAAAGGCCGTGATGCACAAGAGTCGAACTTTAGAGCTGGAAGAGTAATTGGAGAAGCAGTAAGATCTACGCTAGGTCCGAAAGGAATGGACAAAATGCTTGTCAGTGGATTGGGCGACGTTGTGATTACTAACGATGGCGCGACCATTCTCGACGAAATGGATATCGAACACCCAGCTGCTAAAATGATTGCTGAAGTTGCGGAAACTCAGGAAGATGAAGTTGGAGACGGCACCACTACGGCTGTCGTTCTAGCCTCAGAACTTTTGGAAGAGGCGGATGACCTTCTAGAACAAGGAATCCATCCGACAACCATAGCTTCTGGATTCTCAACCGCAGCATCTAAAGCACAAGAATTCCTCAAAGACATGGCCAAAGAAATCAGCATTGAAGACGAAGAAATGTTAGAACAAGTCGCAGTCACAGCTATGACCGGGAAGAAGGTTGAGGCCAATGTTGAAAACTTGGCTGATTTGGCTGTGAAATCTGTGAAGCAAATTGCTGAGGAGAGCGATGGTGGTTTCACTGCTGACATAGATAATATTGGAATAGAAAAGCAAGTTGGCGGAAAGATAGACGACAGTTTCATGGTGAATGGACTCGTTGTAGATAAGGAGAGAGTACACACAGGTATGCCGAAGAAGGTGGAAGATGCAAAAATCGCATTGATAAACACAGCTTTGGAAGTTAAGGAAACTGAAGCAGATAGCGAAATAAGCGTCAGTAGTCCGGATGAATTGCAAAAATTCCTTGACCATGAAGAAGAAGAGTTGCGTGAAATGGTTGATAAAATCAAAGATGCCGGTGCTAACATTTTGATTTGTCAGAAAGGAATCGATGACATAGCGCAGCACTTCCTAGCGCAAGAGGGAATCATTGCAATTAGAAGAGCCAAAAAGTCCGACATGGAAAAACTCGCAAGAGCGACCGGCGGAACTGTTGTTACGAATATCGAAGACCTATCAGATAAGGATCTCGGTAGTGCTGGTCTCGTTGAGGAGAGAAAGATTTCCGGCAGTCAGATGACTTTCATCGAAGATTGCGAGAATCCGAAAGCCATCAGTGTGCTTGTTCGAGGAGGAACGGAACACATTGTTGACGAAGCTGAGAGAAGTCTAGAGGACGCAGTAAACGTTGTCATCAGTTCGATTAAGAGCGGAAAGGCACTAGCAGGAGGCGGAGCTTCAGAAATAGAATTGGCGATGGAAATCTCAGACTATGCAGACACCATCGGCGGGAAAGAAGCTCTCGCAGTAAGATCATTCGCTAATGCATTGGAATCTCTGCCACGAGCTTTAGCAGAGAACGCTGGTTTCGACCCGATTGACACTATAGTCGAACTACGTTCCAACCATGAAGAAGACGGTGTAACCTTCGGTCTTGACGCTTACAGTGGCGAAGTACAAGATATGATGGACCAGGGAGTAGTAGAACCTCTCCCAGTCAAAGCACAAGCCATCAGCTCCGGAAGTGAAGCAGCTGTTATGATTATCAGGATTGACGATGTAATAGCAGCAAAGGAACAAGACATGCCTGGCGGAGAAGGTGCACCTGGTGGACCCGGCGGAGCACCTGGCGGAGCCCCAGGAGGAATGCCTGGCGGAATGCCAGGAATGATGTAGGAACAAGTGAATTAACTTAGTTCCTCACCTCTTTCTTTTTTTATTTATATTTCACAAGAGAATTTTTGATTTTTTCAACACATCGCTCTGATTAATCCCAAAACTTATGAGTACGAGCATACTCCCTCTCAGCCTTCAAAATATCCCGGTAAAACTTCTTTTCATCCTCATACTGCATCGACAAAATCCTAGAAGCAGTAGCAGGTCCAACTCCTCTTCCTGCCATAGCGATGATTGCTTTTTTTCCGTGTGTGATGATTAGGTTTGCGGTGTCTTTAGCTCTACGCGCGTATTCTTCCTCTTCCTCGGTCAGATCCTTACCTTTACTTCTCTTCTTCAGAGCGCTTGTAACTCCTCTTTTCCGTCTAGGAACTAGAGCCAATAACCTAGCGCCGCAATTCCCGCATTCAGGTTTTTTTGGAAGTCTTCTGATTCTTGTTAGTGAGGTCCATTCTTTACAATTCATGCAAAATAGTTTTACTTGTTGGTTGCGCAGTCTTCTTTTCAACGCTTTGATTATTTCTCTTTCCGCCCGTTCTGGGAGAGTCAACTCTCCGCCTCGGGCCAGCTCGTTTAGTATGGGTAGGCTGAGTGTGGTTGGTCCTTGTGTTTTTCCTCTTCTTGTTTTTTCGATTTTGGTTTTGTTGTTTTGTAGTTTTTCGATGATTTTTTCTAGCTTTTTAATGTTGAATTTTTCTAACCTAACTTCTCTTTCAGTTTCTTTCCATATGGGAGTGTTTTTGTATGCTTCGACTAGTCTTTTTCCTCGTATTTTTGAAAAGTCGGCGTCTTTTTCTATCGCTCCGAATCTTTTCGCTACGTGTAACATTTTCCAACGGAAGATGGAGCTTTTTCCAAGGATTTTCTTTAAGAGAGGTTCTAGATGTTCCGCTTCAAGGTCTTTCAACGTTTCTTCAACGAGTTTTGCATCCTCTTTCTTCGGAAATCGAAAAGCTATTCGATACGGGTCTGAGTTGAAACTAACACTTGCACCGATTCTTGTCGATAGCAAAGCCGATAATATTTGGCCGAAAGTACGGTTAACAATTGTTCCGAGAGTAGCGTGAAGTACAGC
>CAYSUV010000141.1:0-4328 GCA_964434275.1 Hadarchaeota archaeon (SeqCode)
GAAGAAGAATAAATATTTCTAGTTTTCATCTAGTATTTTTTCTATCGCTTCTTTGACTCCTTTCCCGTGAGGTTCTTTGGTTACATAAGAGCTAGTCTCTTTTACTTTTGGACTTGCGTTGGATGGAGCGAAACTATACCCTGCTTTTTTTAACATTTCCACATCGTTTTTTCCGTCCCCCATAGCTCCAATTTCTGAAAGAGAGCATCCTAATAAAGAAACGGTTTTTTCCAAAGCTTTCCCTTTATGAACATTCAAGTCCTTTATATGAATAGCAAAACCTGAATCCACTGCCGTTATATTCAAATTGTTAGCTTTAAAGACTTCCATTGCCTCTTCGGAACTTATCGTCCTTTCTAGAGTCCTTCCAGTTTTTCTCTTATCGAAAGAAGATGTATATTGAATATTATCGAATTTTTCTTCTAACATTTTAATTCCTTTATCTACCTCTTCCAATCCTCCTATGACATGTTCTTCTTTGTTTTTCCTATCATAAACAACTCCACCGTCTTCTGCAATCAAAGGGCCGGTGGTTCCTAAGAGAATTGAAGTGGTTTCGGCGTAGCATAGAATATTTCCTGTGGCTAAAATAATTGGTATTCCTGATTTTTCTGCTTTTCTAATTGCTTTGACGGCTGTTATGTCTATTTGCCTATTTTCGTGGGTTATGGTTCCGTCTATGTCTAATGCGATTCCTTTTATCACGAATATCTCCGCCTAGTCTCTTATTCCTTTTTCAGTTATTTTAAAAACAGCCTCGCCTTCGGGTAATTCCGGACTATCTACGATTCTCGCTATTCGTCTTGATCCTCTTGATTTTCGTAAGAAAATACGAGTTGTGGCAGAATGTCCTAGTACGTGTCCGCCTATCGGTTGTGCTGAATCTCCGACGAAGGCGTCGGGATTGGCGTGAACTTGGTTTGTGACTAGTACAGCCACGTTGTGTAAATCAGCAATTCTGTGCAGAGTCAGCAAATGTTGTCCTAGCTTCTGTTGTCTTTCAGCTAAACTTTCTCTACCTACGAATTCGGCTCTAAAAAGTGAAGTTACAGTATCTACGACTACCAGTTTAATGTTCCTATCTTCAACCATCTCCTGAGCTTTCTCAGCCATTATTAATTGTTGATCAGTGTTTTCAGGTTGGGGAACAAGGATATTTTCGAGAGCTTCATCGGGTTTGATGTCGACATCTCGTGCCATGCTTTTGATTCTGCGTGGTCGAAAAGTGTTCTCAGTATCTATATAGATCGTTCTGCCGTCTAAACCACCTTCATCCTTAGGAAGTTGCACATTAACGCTTAATTGGAGAGCTAGTTGAGTTTTTCCAGAACCGAATTCGCCAAATACTTCGGTGATAGCCTTAGTTTCGATTCCGCCTCCGAATAAGTTGTTGAGTTCGTCACTTCCAGTGTCGATAAAGCCGATATTTTTCCTATCTTCCATAATTTCTTTTGCTGTGATGAATTTACCAGACCCCGTTTCTGCTTTCGCCTCTTCAACCATCTTCTCGGCTTTAGATTCTCCAATTTCCGCTGCTTTTTGCAAATCCTTGACTTTTGCTGTGGCGATAGACTCTATAGTGCTAAACCCCTCTTCTCGCAGTCTTCTGGCAGTAGCTTCACCTACTTCTGTCAAATCAATAATCTTTTCATTATCTTTCTTCTCGTCTTTCAATTTAGACCCTCGTTCCCGTTGTTTTTTTCGCCTCAGATTCTTTCCAAAATACGTTCCGTCTCATCTATCGGATTAGGAAAATCGATTTCTCTTGCTCGGATTTCTAACTGGTCAAAGTAATCATCTCTTCGAACAGATCCGCTAACTATTATTTCTCTACCCTCCAAATCTACATCTTCATAGACATCCGAAAGCTCCAAACCGCCGGTCAAAGCGTTCGAAACTTCATCCGCTTTTTTACCGATCAAATCTTCCGCCAAATCTCCGAAAGCTACAACTCTAATGTTATCAGTACCATCATCCACAATTATATTTACAACAGCTCTGTGCTCCGGCTCTACAACCTCCTCACATTTTTCACAAAGCTCTTCCGAATCACTCTTGCCCAGGTTCCTACCGCAATGCGGACACACGTTAAAAATAGGCATACGCTCGAAAACCTTTACAATAGTTCCTCGAACTTTAGCTTGAGAGTTTTCCTCAACCTTCTCAATCTCAGTTCTAGACAAATCTGCCAAGCCTTTATCTATTTTTTCCACAGGAGGAACACTTCTCTCCACTTCAGGATCAATATTAATTTTTCCCTGCTCTTCAACATGAACTTCCGGCCCATAATCACCGGAAATGCTATAAGCATCCGTAATTTTGATGATGTCGCCAGCTTCTATGTTTTTTAAGGCTTTAGTCTTGTCCTCCCAAAGCGTTATTCTGATAGTGCCGGTCTCATCACCTATTGTGAGAGATGCGACTTTTCCTTCGCTACCGTCATCACGAGTGAATTCTTTAACCTCAGAAGTTTCAATAACCCGCCCGATAATCTCGATAGAATCTAAACCTTCTTCAATATCAGAAATTCGAACTTTTTTAGCTTCCATATCCCCCACCTCCAACTCTTCAGGGTTGACCTCAACATTAGTCCTCCGCCCCACCCGAATCTCTGTTCTGTCTCTCAAACCAGTTGAACTTCTAGCATTTTCCAACAAGACAACATCACCAGCCGATAGTTCCTTTCCAATATCCACCATATCATCCCAAAAAGAAGCTCTAATAGTCCCAGTTTCGTCCCCTAAAACCACATTCATAACACGGCCTGAGCTTCCATCGTCACGGGTAAATTCTTTTGGTGAGGTGGTTCTTTGAACCTTAGCGGCTAGATCTAGAAGTGGCATATCAGGTTCAATTTCTTCAATCTTTAACAGTTTTCTTTCAAATTCGGGAAGTTGGTCAGTTTCTTCTTCATCAGGGTTCTTAATAATTCGACTTTTTCTATTAACGCTGAGTTCAATTGTATCTTGTAATCCCTCCCTAACTGTAGCGTTTTCAATCAATAAGACGTCCCCAGGTTCGATACCCTCCGTTTTTTCAGCTTTTTCGTTCCAAAGAGAGATTCGACATTGACCGGTTTCATCAATAATTCTAAGAGTGGCGACTTTGCCAGTAGATTTATCCGCTCTTTCGAATTCTCTCGGTTCTGAAACAGCTATTACCCGGCCTAAAATGTCTACAAATTCAGACTTAGGGTCAAGTTCTGAGATTTTTGTTTTCGCATCGGAGACAGGGGGTAAATCCTCAACTCTTTCATCGTCAGGATTTATCTCAACCTCCGCTCTAGGGTTAAGGTGTAATTCTTTCGAATCGTTCCGGCCTTTCTTGACATATACTCTTTCAAATCTGACGGGGGTCCCCTTTTGAAGCTCGTCTTCAGAAATCAGTTTAGTCATTTTGCCCCAAAAAACCACCCGTATCTCTCCAGTTTTGTCCATCAACACTATGTTTGCGACCTTTCCTTTCGAACCATCTTTTCTCTCAAATTCTGTCGGTTCGAAAGTTCTCGAAACCCTCCCAACTATATCGATATTTGACATACCCTCGCTAACATCCTCAATTAAAAGTTTACTAACTTTTGGTTCTTCTCGCTCAATAGAGACGTCATGATTTTTAGCGACTATGTTTGCCGCACCTTCCTCGGTAATAAAACCGCTCAGGTCATCTTGTATTTCTTCTATTTCTTCTAAAATCTCATCTTCAGTTACATCTGCTTCTTCTACAATTTTTTCTATAACTTTCTCAGCTTCCTCATCCACTTTCATCACAAATACACGTATTAACTATTTAGTTAAAGGCATTTATTCATAGAAAACTTATGGAGGGTGTAGGAAGAGATTTACAGATTATTATTTAAAGGTAAGGGCGGTCTAAAGATGTCTGAAGAGAAAACTATGGATTTGGAACTTTACGAATGGGAAGTCACGGACTTGATTGGTACACTGAAGAGGCACAGGGAAAGAATAAAAGAAGAACTTGAAACGATTGATGACGAAGGAGTAATGATGATGCTCAGAACTCAAAAAAGGAAGACAGATAATTTGTTGGAAAAAATATCGGAAATTCACGAAGAGAAATCAAGCAAAAAATAAGGGATTTTAGAATAATAAAAAATCAGCCGTCTTTCATTTTTTCTTCAAGAATTTCTGATGCGCGAGACTCACTAATATTATCCTCGTCTATCATCTGCTGAGCTACTTCGTCAACCGTCTCGCCTTCAGCACCACCCATAATCGCTATATTTTTCGCGTGTAAACGCATATGACTTTCTTGAATACCCTCCGAGACAAGGGCTTTGAGAGCCGCTAGATTTTGGGCTAAACCGACAG
>CAYSUV010000142.1:0-4324 GCA_964434275.1 Hadarchaeota archaeon (SeqCode)
CTCTAACTCTTTGTATTTCTTTTTCGAGTCCTCCGATGTCTTCGTACGTTATTGCCGGAGCTGCCGCTCCCTCTACTTCAGCTTGTTGTGAGGAAACGTTAACGTCCGTATTTTTAGTTACTAGAACTAGTTCGTCAGGGTTTACATTTGTGACCATAAAGCGTAATTCTCCAAGACCAAATGAGGAGGATGGTGACATCTCTTGAAACATCCCACCGAAGATTTGGGAGAATATATCTCCTTGTAGTCCGGTAGGTGTGATTAAATCTCCTTTGGAAGCAGGTCTGCCGAGCAGGCTCCGTTTAAGAGCTCTTCCACCACCCCGAATTTGGATGTTTTGTTCTGTGGGTGCAATAGTAATTCTGTCAGCTTCTTTAATGTCTGCTTCACTGACTTTTACTTTTTCTCCAATTGAAGTCCCTGTGTTTTTTCTTTCGAGACCATCGAGACGTATGATGTCTAATCCTTCGTCTTCCCGATAGCTTGATCTGACTATCGCTCCAGATTTTTTAGAACCTTCGATTTCTATGATATCTCCTTGTTTTATCCCGAGTTTATTCATCGCTTTTTTGCTTATTCTGGCGACGCTTCTACCTACGTCTTGTTGCCTTCGCGCTTCTGCAACTGTTAGTTCTATCTCTTTTTCATTATTTTCTGCCATATTTCCACCTTAGGTATTTCATTGTTTTGATTTCCTTTTAAAGCTTTTGTTGTATATACAACAACTATCCTTCTTCTACTCTGAATTTTTTCCACTTTAGATGGGAATCGTACTTTTTGAAAATTTTCTCAACTTTTTCTGCATGTTTTTTTTCTACCAGCAAAGCACTTCTGCTTACGAAATCCCATACGTCTTCTGGTAGTTCGTCTAAGATTCCATCACTGTGTTGCTTTCCTGACTTAGTTTTATAGTCATATCCTCTAAGCTCTCTATAAAATAGAGTGGCTTTTGAACCTTTGGATTTGATGTCCCAGAGTAGCAATATTTTTTTCATGCTCTATGTTGTTGTATATACAACAATGAATTTAAAATTTTAGATAAAATCATATCTCAATCAAAAAAGACACCTATTTTTATAAATGCCTCAATAATCCGGTTTTCATAGGTCAAATAATTAAACGTTTGTATACTTTCTATAATATGGAAACAGTATGAATTACAGAATATCGGTATCAAATCAAAAAGGTGGCGTAGGAAAAACTACCATCTCTCTACATTTAGCCGTTGCCCTCGCAAAACGGGATAAAGACGTACTGCTAATTGACTTAGATCCCTCAGCCTACCTTTCAGCACATCTAGGTTTCGACAGAGAGTATTACGATGAAAATAAAAACAGCCTAGCCTACCATCTTGTAGAGGGGTCGAAAGAGGATCCGACGGAGTCGATAATAAATACGGAGGAGGGGGTAGACTTGGTTCCGTCTAATTATGATATGAGAGGGGTTGAGGAGAGGTTGAGCTCCGAGCGTAATCGGGAGATGAGGTTGAATATGTTTTTGGATAAGGTGGATAAGGATTATGATTATACTTTGATTGATTCCCCGCCTTCTTTGGGAATTCTTTATGATAATGCTATCTTGTCTTCAAGACGGGTTATAATCCCGATTAAAGATGAGGATATGAGTGTAGTTTCTGTCCATAGGGCTTTAGATGAAATTGAAGAAATCGAAGACGCTTTTGGGGTAAATGTAGAAATCCTTGCTATAGTTCCAAATCTTGTTAGGCCTGATGGTGTGGCTACTGATACTTTGAAAAAGTTGCGTAATATGGATGGTTTGAAGGAGTATTTGACTCCTTTTGAGATTAGGCAAAGGGTTGCTATTAGGCGTGCTATGAAGAATAGAACTACCGTATACTCTCATAAACCTTCTTGTGATCAGGTTGAAAATCTCATGAGTTTGGCTGACTTAGTTATCTCAAAGTGTGAGGAGAATTAAGATGGCAAAGGAAGAAGAAAAGAAAGAAAGTGATGAAACTACAGAATTGGCAAATAGGCTTGGAAGCAGGTTTAAGCAAAAGAAAGAATCCGGAGAAGACGTTAGTAGACTGGGGCAGAGACTGGCTAGTCGAGAAGAAGGATCAAGTTCGGAGTCAATGGAAGAAGCATCTGTTTCTACCACGGAAATGGGTGCGGAAGCTGAGGACTTTTTCAATGAACTGGTGAGTTTGTCAGACGATTATCCAGAACTGGAAAATGTTAAACTTAGCGACCTTAAGCACGTTCTTGCAGAAATCGGCATGAAACACCCGGAAGAGGTAATTAAACAACTCAAAAAAGACAAGAAAAGTATAGAGAGAAAAGAAATTAAAGAAAAATACACAACATACTGAAAAATTATCTCTGTCGGAAGTTTACCTAGCTTTTCCAAAATGATAAATTTTGAAATTCTATAATTTCTATGATTTCTTCTTTCATTTTACATTTCTGTTCGATTCTGAATGGGATTGGGTAGTCACGGACTATTTAGAATAATAAATAGTGGCAAAAGCGAAATTTAAAGAAAACCAAAACCCTACAGAACCGAAAGAAGTAAGTTAAAGCTTTAAAAAAATTCTAATTCTTTAACTTCTGAGAGATCTTTTAAGCTATTGATTTTGATTTTTTGTTTGGAATAGGAGTAAAGAGTGTTTTCTATATAGTGAGATCTTTTGATTGAATAAGGAGATTTGTAGTAGTAACCGTGTCCGGAAAAGGATTCAACGTTATCTTGATGGGTAATTCTACCTCTCAATTTAAGGCCGTTTTCTTTGGTTATTTTGAATACGTATAATCCTTGCCAGGTGTATTCTCCTCTTGCGTAGGAGGGGATTTCGCTTGAGTATTTTTCTTCTTTTATTTCGGCTAGTTTTATAGGGATTGCTAGGAGGTTTTTGTTTTTGTTGAGTAGGAAAGCTTTGTGATCTCTTAAAACTGGGGATTCTGTTCCTCTGTCACCTATTACGAATTTTGAAATTCGTATTGGATTGTTTAGGTTAGAAATGTCGAAGAGGGAGATTTTTACTCCTTGGTACCATGCGAAATCTTTCTGTTTTTCAGCGACAGTACTTTTGCCTATGCCTATCAGATAATTTTCTCCGAACGGGTGCAGGTAGTCGGAATATCCTGTTATCTTCAACTTTCCGAGGACTTTGGGACCCTTAGGGTTTTCTAAGTCTATGACAAATAATGGATCGATTTTTTTGAAAGTCACTAGGTAAGCTTTATCACCCATAAATCTAGCTGAGTATATCTTTTCTCCCGGTGCTAAGTTTTCAACTTTTCCAATAATTTCAAGATTTTCGTTGAGAACATAAACATGATTTTTCGCTGAACCGTGTGTGGACATTCTTGAAACTTGCCCTGTTGTGGTTGCGATTCGGAAATAATTATTATACTCGCTCATAGAAAACTGGTTTAAAACCCTTCCAGGAACCTTACCCTTAGCGACGTACTTAATATCGTTATCTCTTATCGAAATTTTATGAACAGTAGTTCTTTCAAATCCGGAAGGAAATCTTTCAACATATTCAGAAGCACGCTCTCGAAAATTTTCCAAAAGCTCTCTTCTTTCAACCTTATCCAAGCTTCTTAAATAATAACTTAAAATGTTCTTAACTCTCAGCACTTTCTCGTAGTTCTGAACTCCTGGAAGATTAACTCCCAAAATCCTGCTACCGCCATAAGGAAGATAATGCTTAACTACCCCATCCCAAAACTTCCCATTCGCCTCGAAATCAGGTCTAGTTCGATTTGTTATGTAAATGTTTTTTCTGGATACATACAAACTTTGGGCTCTACCCATTAGGTAAGTTTCTTGGGAAAAGTTCATTTTCTCTAAATTTAAGGATACTATAGTCGTGTATTTGTAGGATGTGGATAATTTTTTGAAGTGGTGTATTTTTGATGGTTGGATTGTTTTTGTTTTTTTATTGTTACTGATTTTGGGGAGATGTATATTGTCTGGATCTATTGGTTCTGTAAGGATTAAGTATATTTGTTGTTTTATCATCCTTGAGTTGAAGTATATCCCAGTTGTTTCGATTTGTTTTACTTTGGTGGGGTTGTCCCTTTGTGAAATATTATAAACTTCGACAAACGTATTACTCTTAGATTTTGATTTCCAGTAGTAACCTTCTTTTTTACTGATTATGATTAGCTTGTCTTTATTGACGAAGAGGTGGTTTGGGTTAGCTAGTTCATTTATTTTTGCAGAGATTTTTGCTTTTTTTGGTGGATTGGCTTTTGCTATTATTACATTATCACCGTAGATGGCGTAGAGATGTTCTCCATCGTTTTTTATTACATCTGCCTTGTTCCTTATCTGCATCTCGTCTCCCACAGTA
>CAYSUV010000143.1:0-4297 GCA_964434275.1 Hadarchaeota archaeon (SeqCode)
GAAGATTGTTTGAAGCGGCTCCTGATTCTGCGTTTCTGTTAGATAAAGACGGTACTATTGAAGCAGCCAATAATGCTGCTGAAGAGAGATTAGGTTTGGATAGGACGGAGCTTGTAGGTTCTAATTTTACGGATTTGAAAGCTTTGACCGATGAAAGTCTTGAAGATTTGAAGCGTAACTTTAAGAGACGTATGGAGGGAGAGAAGGTCGATCCTTATACTATTGAATTTGAAGGGCCGGATGGTATGTCTTATTATTCTGAGGTGAATGCTCAGCCGATTAGGGAAGGTGGGGATATTGTGGGTGTTGTTACTATAACTAGGGATGTTACTAAGCGTCGTAGGGTGAGGGAGGAGTTGTCTAAGAGGGAGTCTGAGCTTAGGGCTGTTTTGGAGGGGTCGGATGATTCGATTTATATGGTTGATGAGGATTGTAGGTATGTTCTTGTGAATAATGAGCTTTTGTCTAGGCTGGGAGTTGGGAGGAAGGAGGAGGTTGTCGGGAGCAGGTTTAGTGATTTTCATTCGGAGTCTGAAGCTGAGGAGTTTGAAGAAAAAGTGGAGAAGGTTTTTGAGGAAGGTAAATCATTGAAGCAAGAACATAGACGGGGGGATACTGGGAGGTGGTACCTTAGAACTTTTAGTCCTATTAATGATCCGGAAACCGGCAAGATTTTGAATGTTTCGATTGTTTCGAAAGATATTACAGAGCGCAAAAAAATGGAGGGGAGATTGAGGGAGGCTAAGGATAGGTATGAAGAATTGTTTGAAGGTGCGAATGAGCTTGTTGTCGTAACTGACCCTGCAGGGTTTGTAAAAAGGATTAATCGGAAAACCGCCGAAGTTTCGGGTTATTCGGAAGAAGAATTAAGAGGGGAGAGCATATTAGAGTTAGCTCTTCCAGAAGATGAAGATAAATATATTGATTTTTGGAAAGAGGTCCGTGAAGGGAAAAAAGAAACTAGAACTTTACGAGGAGTCGATAAAGAGGGAAATGTCTTCTGGTTAAAAACTGGAGGAAGGCCCATTCGAAAAGAAGGAGAGATAGAAGAACTCCAGTATAGCGCTCAAGATATTACGGAAAGGAAACGTGCAGAAGAGGCCCTTAAGGAAAGTGAGGAAAGATTTAGATCTGTTGTCGAAAATTCGCACGAGGGTATTTTAACCGCGAATGAGAATTATGAGCTTACTTATGTTAATGAAAGGCTTTGCGAAATACTTGGCTATTCCGAGGAGGAGTTGGTTGGTTCGGACTTTCGTCAGTTTTTAGGTGAAGACAGTAAAAATCTTGTTTCGGAGCGTTATAAAAGAAGGCAGAGAGGTGAGAAGGTTCCACCAAGATACGAGTTTAACGTTGTTCGAAAAGATGGTGAGAAAAGAGTCTTAGAGATAAGTTCCACAACTATAGAAGACTCTAGCGGAGAAATCTTTACAGTAGCGCAAGTTTTGGATGTTACTGATAGGAAAAAGAGAAAGAAAAGGGAAGAATTCTTACATTCATTGCTTAGACACGATGTTAAAAACAAGATACAAATTGTTCGAAACTCCTTAGCTTTATTAGAAGACACAGACCTTTCTGAGGAACAAAAAAAGTTCTTGGATATGGCTGAAAAGTCATGTCGCAAGGGTCATGATTTAATAGAAAAAGTTAGGACCTTACGAGCTCTTGAAGACGAGGAGATTAAAGATGTGAATATCTCCCCGATAATCAATAGAGTTATAAGCGAAAAGGAGCCCAATATCTCTTCAGAAAATATAAAATTAGAGAAAGATATTGAAGATGCAAAAGTTAGGGGAGGGGCTTTGCTTGAAGAGCTTTTCTCTAATTTGATAGATAATGCGATACAACATTCCGGTTGTGATACTATTAGGATTCTTACAGAAATCAATGATGAGTGTGTTGTAACTGTCGAAGATGATGGTCTGGGAATAGAAGAGGGGATTAAGGACAAAATATTTGATAGAGGTTTTACGAAGGGGGAAAACTCCGGGTCAGGTTTAGGCACATTTCTAGTTAGAGAAATTGCGAAGGGTTACGGTGGAGAAGTGAGAGTGGGAGATTCTGGGTTGGGTGGGGCGAAGTTTACGGTGATTTTGGAAAAATCTTAGTTGATTACTTCCTAACAAAAAACGTGAAAATTTTTACTTGGGAATCCGCACTGATTTTTCATTTAATCATGTTCTATAGAAATTCCACTGTTTAATAGGCCGTCAATTCTAGGTCTTCTCCAAACATCTCTTTATCTTTTAACTTTCTTTTTAGATATTTTCCGGAATCGGTTTTGGGAATGTTGTCTATGAATTCTATTTCTCTCGGGTATTTGTGTTCAGCAAGCTTTTCTTTACCCCAGTTTATGAGTTCGTCTTCGCTAATTTTTTCATCATAGTCCTCATTCAGAGTAATGAACGCCTTAATATTTTCACTTCCAATCTCCGGATCGGGCACACCAATAACCGCTATATCGTTAACTGCCGGATGTTCAAAGTAGGTTTCCTCAATTTCTCTAGGGAAAACAGAATGACCCTTATATTTTATCAATTGCTTCTTTCTGTCAATTGGATAGGTGTAACCCTTTTCGTCAATAAAGGAGATATCTCCCGTCTTTAACCAACGTCGATTACCAGCCTCAAAGAAGGCTTCTTCTGTTTTTTCAGGTCTTTCCCAGTATTCTTCCATGACTTGAGGTCCGCTTACGACCAGTTCTCCTACTTCTTCTAGTTTGAGGAATTCAGGGGCTTCTTTTTCCGGGTCAATTACTCCATAGTAAGTGTTTGGATAACCTATTCCGACCGATAGAACTCCGAATTTTCTTTTGTTTTTTGCGAAGGGTGGGGTTACGTGTGTGACGGGTGAGGCTTCCGATAAGCCGTATCCGTTCTTAATGTTTACGTCGTGGAATTTTTCGAATTTTCGCACGACATCTCTAGGAAGAGGACCTGCTCCTGAAATTACCCATATTAGCGAGGATAGGTCGTAATCTTTGAATTTCGGGTGATTGGCTAGCATTAGAAACATAGTGGGGACCCCTAGGAATAATTGGCATTCATGTTCTTCTATTAATTCCATCGCTTTTTCAGGGTCGAATTCGGGGGCGATTATACCCTCAGCTCCTGCCATCGTTGCCGTGTTTACTTCTAGGGTTTGACCGTAGATGTGATACCAGGGAAGCATGCTTAACGCTGTTAAGTATTCCAGTCCTTCCTTTTCGCATACTTGATTGTACCAAACCATATTTTGAGATACATTGGCGACTAAGTTTTTGTGGGTAAGTTTACACCCTTTCGGCCTGCCGGTTGTTCCTCCTGTGTATTGTAGAACTGCTATGTCTTCTGGAGTTATATCGGGTGGGGATATTGGGTTGTGCTTGTCGATGAGATTTTGTAAGTGGTAGACTTTGTCTTTTTTTTCTATGCTCGGTTTTTCTTGTTTGTCGCTGGTTATTATTATGTTTTCTACGTTTGTGTCGTCTATAATTTCCAGTAGGTTTTGGTAGTACTTTTCGTGTAATATGATTGTTTCAGCTTTTGAGTCGCTTAGTTGGTATTTGATTTCTCTCGGGACGAATAAGGGACTTATTCCAGTGACAGTAGCTCCACTTCTAAGGACTCCATAATATGAAATTATCCAATCCGGAGAGTTAGACATGTATAAACTTACGATATTGTTCTTTCCTATTCCCAACTCTCTCAAAGCGGTCGACAAACTACTTGCAGAATCATCCAATTTTTGAAATGAGAACTTTTTGTTCCGGTATAGATAGGCCGTTCTATCGGAGTATTTCTCTAGTTTTTCGTTTATTATGTCGACAAGGCTAACATTAGGAATATTTATTTCGTGGGGAATGTTTTTCGGATATTCTTTTTTCCAAACTTTTTTAGAGATGTAGTCAGGTATTTCGGTCATTTTCTCCCCCCAAGGAAATCTTCAATTATTAAAATAAATATTCCCCGATTTTATACAGTTTCTTCTAGCTCTCTTTTTGTTTTGTCGGCAGGTTTTATTGGGTTCTGTTTTATTGTGATGGGTTGGAAAGATTAATCAGTGCTTTGCTACTAAATGGGAAATAAGATTATGAAAACGTCAAAAGATTTGGATCTTTCAGAAAGCCAGATTATTAGAACTTTTTTTGATGCTATATCTGACCCTGTTTATTTCAAGGATTGTGAAGGTGAGTATGTTCTGGTGAGTGATTCTTTCATGGATTTAGTGGGGGAGGATGTGGAGATTATCGGTAAGGATTCTACTGAACTTTTTTCTGGTGAGGTTGGGAGGGATATGCAGGAAGAAGATGAGGCCG
>CAYSUV010000144.1:0-4288 GCA_964434275.1 Hadarchaeota archaeon (SeqCode)
TTTTCAAGAAGAACTAAGAGTAAATTCCTCATGCAAAGCTCTCACGGCGTCAACAACATCTTCTTCGAGAACTGCGAACGATATATTTAGCTCGGATGAACCTTGAGATATCGCCGATATATTGATATCGTTCTTACCCATAGTGCTGAAAACCCTTCCAGCCACTCCAGGAGTCCCTTTCATGCCGGAACCTACTGTAGCGATTATGCTGGCATTTTCATCGTATTCGATTCTCCAGTCTACATGCCGGCTGTCAAATTCTTTACGGAGGATGTTCAAAGTATCTTTCAAATTATTTCTGCTTATAGCGAAACTTATATCTGTCTGAGAAGAGCTTTGAGAAATCATCAAGACCTTTATCCCAGCTTTTTCTAGCGTCTTTAAAACTTCTGCCGCAACCCCACTAGTACCGATCATACTGGGACCACCCACAGTCACAATAGAAACTTCCACTGTCGTCGTTATTGCCTTGACAATTTTTTCGACTTTTTTCGAATCGTGGACTATAAGCGTCCCTTCCTCTTCAGGGTTAAACGCATTTTTTACCCGAACAGGAATATCTTCACTCATTGCTGGCTCAATCGTTTTAGGATTTAGAACCTCCGCACCGAAATGAGACATTTCCGTAGCTTCCATATACGAAAGTTTATCAATCACAATAGCTCCAGGCTCTATTTTCGGATCAGCCGTCATTATCCCATCAACATCGGTCATTATCCAAATCTCATCCACACCCAATATGGAGCCGATTAATGACGCAGAATAATCAGAACTACCTCTCCCCATAGTAGTAACCTCCCCCTCCTCTGTAGAGGCAATAAAACCTGTTATTACAGGAATTACACCCTTTCCGAGAATATTCTCCAATCTTCCCTCGACTTGACGATAAGTCTTATCCATAATAGGATCAGCATCCAGATGATTATCATCCGTAACTATACCAGCATCACTCCCCGTCAGATATCTAGTTGAAAGGTCCAAATCCTGAAGAGCTCCAGACAAAATCACGGCTTTTAAGCGTTCACCAAAAGACATGACAGAATCCAAAAGTTTATCCGACAGTTCACCGCGAGATTCAACCTCTCTCAAAACCTTTTCTAATTCCTCAATAATATCCTCGATGCCATCTACAGTAACCGAAAGGATTTTTTCGTCATCAATCGCCTCCCGACAAGCTCCGAGATGCTTTTCACGAATATTCTCTAAACCTTCAACCAAAAAATCATCTCCCCCCGCACTCTCAGCTGCTTTCCGAGCGATAGAAACAAGCTCATCAGTATCCCCTGCCATAGCGGAAGTTACGACTGCAAAGTCTTTTCCATCTTCTTCAATATTTTTTAGAAACTCCGCCACATCTCTAATTCTCCTCCCTGTACCGACAGCCTCCCCGCCAAATTTAATCATCAAGAACATTTTCTCACCTTTTCTTAATTCTAGATTATTTCTAAAGTTTTACTTCTAAATTATTTTCTAACTAAATTGAAATAATGAACCTAAACAAAAGAGATATAGCACCATCAGGATTTTTTGTTACACCCATAACAAAAAATAAACCGGTAACAAAAAGATAAATAAGAGAGAAATTAGACGTTTTTGACGACTCGAGATTAGGGTTTCTAAAATAACACCTAAATTATTACTTATATCCTAAAATCAGTCCGCAAGCTTAAGCATTCTAAAATTCACAAGGAATAAAAACCCTAATAATTCTATTTCAACAAAAAATCTAAATATCTCGAAACTAGAATATTTACGATTTTCATGGAAGACAAAAAGAGAGGATATATAGAAATAATAATCGGAATAATATTTTTTGCTGGTGTGGTAGCAGTCGGGGCTGCAATCATTTCGATTATAGGGGAAATGTATGCACGAGCCTTGAGCTACTATATATTCTCCGCTATGATCTCGAGTCTTATAATGGGTCTTTTGAGTGGAATACTTATTTCTACAGGATATAGTAGGACTTTAGATAAGGAAGTGAACGAAGAAAACAAGAACAGTAACTAGATAAATCTCTAGACTCAAAATTACATGCTAAGTTTTTTGTGGCGCTTCTCGGCTTGATTATTTTTTTCGAAAAGAAGTTTCAACAGCCACCAATAACCCTATCAATATCAATATAATGTTGGGTAATACGATACCTCGGAATCTTGAATCTCTTGTTAACCATCCTATTTCGGTCACCGACTTTCTAGTGGTTCCTTCAAGCGGTTGATGTGTAAGTGTAATAGAATTATTTTCACCATCTTCCCCCACTATCTCTCTCCACCATTCAAATACATCTTCACTAATATGACCAGTTACACCTGTACCAGTATCACTCATAAAAATGAAATTTATATTCCCTCTCTTAACTGTATAATTCAATTCTTCTCGGATGTGTTCTTTGTAATTTTTTAAATCCCCTGTGAAATATGGGTTAAAATCATGATTTCCTGCTAGCGAATAAAAATTTTCCCAGGGAATATCAGTATTTCCGCAATAACTCTTAAACCTTTTTAAATCATTTTCTGCTCCAGCATCCGCTAGGTCCCCCAAAACAAATACCATATCCGGTTCGATATCCAAACTATCCACATCTCGTATGGTATTTTCAAAAATCTCCCATTCTTCTTCATTTTTAGGTTGAACGTCGCTAAAACTCCAAATAATCAAGTTTTCCTCACTGTATTGAAAATCATGCTTTAGATTAAAGGAAAACTTGTTATCCAAATTATCATTCCATTCTCCTGTAGAATGATCTCTAGATTTTACAGTTACTTCCTTTTTTCCATTTTCAAAAATTAAGAAGAGAGATTCAGGTTCACCTATAATTGAACCATTACCGATAAATGCAACTCCATCTTGGTCAACTCTTACATTTTCTGCACTATGACGTGAGTGAACGTGACCCGAAATCCAAGCAGATACATTACTGTCTTCTAACTCACCTGTAAATCTTTGACTGTCAGCCATTTTAGTCACTTGAGGAAAGACTTCTCCTTCCCAAGCCATAAATATAGAACCGAATGCTGCAAGGGTCAAGCCGACTATTAGCGTTATGAATATCATTCTTTTCATTTTCTATTCTCTTCTTTGTATAGCTTGGAATTATTCACTATTGGTATTTTTAATTCCATTTCAACATTTCAAGGTTTGAGGAAAGGTTGATGTTTCATTTTTGGGGTTTCTACGCTAAATTCTCTAGACATCCTGTTTTTCCGCATGAACATTACCTTTATAGTATTCCTTTAGAAACCATTCAATAACGCAATAGGCTTAGAAGGGGGTGTATTAATGAAAAATATATCGATTGAATATGATGAGGAAGAAGGAGAGCTCAAGCTGAACGGCAGTTTTAGGGTGAGTTTTCCTATTCTAAGAAACATACGCTCTTCGATTGACGATGCAGCGGAAACCGCTGAAGGTTTGGTAATTTTTGGAGCTTTCTCAACTAAATCTCTCATAGAGTCAGCAGAAGAAGGAAAACTTACTGAAGATTTATTAGAATTAGGATCTAGCCTGTTCAATCCTCTTGATAAACCGGCAGAATTCTAAGATTATTAGCTTTTATGAAATCTTTATTCTTACTCCAAAAACGTAGAAGGACATGCTACTAGGGTAAAGGAAAGTTTTGAAAATATCGTAGTTAAGTGAGCTAAATAGATTATGAGTAGCATTTGTGGTATCCTGAAAAATATCACTTTTTGTTTTAAAAACTGACTTGTTTTCTAGTTCGTTATTGAAAAATTCTACTCCAGAGAATGTAAATTATCACCACCACAATTATTCCTTTGATTATCGAGAAGCCTTCCCTTTGATTTGAGACCTGTAGAACTTGCCAGATTTTGTTATGGGTGTAACAAAAATTTGGGTGAAAAGAACCGGCAGCAAATTATCTTTATCTCTTCTTTAGAATTTTTTAACCTATAGAAACGCGTTGAAGGTAAGTCCTAGAATTATTATTCCTGTGGTGATTATTAGTGCGTATGTTGTAATTAGTCTTTTTTTCATTACTTTTTTCAACATGACGAATTGGGGTATTGAGAGGGCTGCTACGGACATTATGAAGGCTATGGAAGTTCCAATAGGAAGTCCTTTTCCAACGAGGCTTTCCATTACCGGTATAACCCCCATTATGTTAGTATAAATAGGAACTCCTACTGCTACAGCAGCTGGAACTGCGAGAGAACCGGTCAGGTAATTTGATACGACCTCCTGTGGGATATAACCGTGAACAATAGCGCCTATACCCACACCAATCAAAACGTAGGGGATTACTGATCTAACAATGTCTTTTGCTTCC
>CAYSUV010000145.1:0-4284 GCA_964434275.1 Hadarchaeota archaeon (SeqCode)
AAGAGGTTGATTGTTCTTGATGAGGCTGATAATGTTCATGGAACGGCAGATAGGGGTGGGAATAGAGCTATTTCTAAACTTTTGAATGAGACTCAAAACCCTGTGATACTGATAGGTAATGATAGGTATGATATTCCAAGAAGTATTAGAAACAAGTCTAAAGAGGTTAATTTTCGCAGACTGAGACAAAGTTCTATTGCTAAAGTTCTTCGAAAAATCGCGAAAAGGGAAAACATACAAACTCAAGAAGAAGCACTCCAAATACTTGGGGACAGAGCGGACGGAGACTTACGTTCAGCGATAAATGATTTTCAAGCTATCGCAGAAGGAAAAAATATCGTGAAAAAAGAAGACATTGCCACGGAAGAAAGAGACCGAAAATACAACATATTCAAAGTTTTAGCAAAACTCAAAAAAACCCGTGACGCGAACGAAGCTCGACAAATCTTATTAGACTTTGACGAAACCCCAGACGACGTCATCGATTGGATAGAAGAAAACCTGCCGAAAATGATGGGCAACATTCCCGACCTAGCCGACGCATACGAAAAACTAGCCAGAGCCGACATATTTCTAGGCAGAACACAAAGAAAACAAGACTACCATTACTGGAAATACGCAACCGACCTAATGAGCGCCGGAATAGCATTATCAAGAAAAGGAAAACCAGGAAAAGGCCGATTCAGTTATCCAAGTTCAAGAAAAGCTTACGGTCGAAGCAAAAAGGAAAGGAAAGTTCGAGATAGTTTAGCTGAAAAGATTTCTAAAGAATATCACGTTTCCTCACATCAAGCGATAAAAAATTTCTTTCCTTATCTGAGTACAATAACAAAAAACGATGCGAAACTAAAAGACGAGATAAGTAAGGAGCTTGAATTAAACAAAAACGAAGTAGATTATTTAAAAAATTTCTAAAATCGTATTAGTTTAGCTCCTAGAGTTCTAGTCACTTTCCCTGACTGTGAGACTTCAAACACTCATTATTCGGAGGAAATCTGAGATTAAAGCAGGGTCTTTAATCGCGTTAATCAAAAACACGAAAAATAAATTCAAGCAGAGCTTATAAAAATTGAACCTTAACAGATACTTAAAATCATTTTCATCCCTATTTTTCTAAAAACCTCAATTTCAAAAAATTTATTTAACTCTATCCGCAAGCTCCTTCGCAGAAGATGCCCAATATAAATGAAGAAAAATTAACCCCTCACCTGAAAAAACTAATCAGAAAAGGGGAGGAAAATCCGGAAGAGCTCTGGTCAGAAGTTGCCGAGGAGCTCAACTGGTTCGAGAAATGGGACACCGTTTACGAAGAAAAAGAACCAGGAGAATATACCTGGTTTAAAAACGGTAAAACAAACCTCAGTTACAACTGCATAGATCAGAATATAAAAGAAGGCAGAGGAAACAAAGCCGCTCTAATATATGAAACTGGCGAAAAACCTGAACCAAAAGTTTTGACATACAATCAATTATCTTACAAAGTAAAAGAATTTGCTTCAACACTCAAAGCGCTCGGAATAGAAAAAGGAGATAGAGTAACTATATACCTACCCCAATGCCCAGAAGCTATCTTCGCCATGCTCGCTTGTAGCAGGATAGGCGCAATACATTCGGTCGTTTTCGCAGGATTCGGATCCGGAGCTCTCGCAGACAGAATCAAATTAGCAGAGTCTGACCTACTACTTGCAGCCGATGTAGGTTTTAGAGAAGGAGGAATTGTAGATCTTAAGAGTATCGTCGACCGTTGTTTTGAAGAATATCCGAAAGTCAGAGAATTAATTGATAAAACAATATTTTTGGAACGTGGAGATGAAAAAATCGATTTAGTCGAAGATAGAGATTTGCTCTGGAGAAACGCTTTGGGAAAAGGCGAATTGAAAGACTCGAAAGTAGAGGAGATGGACGCAAATGACCCAGCATTTATTCTACCTACCTCAGGGACTACAGGCAAACCAAAAGGAACCGTTCACATGCACGGGGGATATCAAGTTCACATTTATGGTATGGCCAAGTGGATGTTTGATCTTGGCCCGAAAGATATTTGGTGGGCAACTTCTGATATTGGGTGGATTGTAGGGCATAGTTACATAGTTTATGCTCCTCTTCTTACGGGTTCTGCCACTATTCTTTACGAGGGTACTCCAACTTATCCGGATCCTGGGATTTGGTGGAAAACTATCGAGAAGAATAAGGCGAATAAGTTATTTACTGCCCCTACGGCTATTAGAAGTCTTAGCAAATACTCGCCGGAATATTATGAAAAACATGACCTAAGTTCTTTGGAGGTTATTTTTTCAGCAGGAGAACCGCTTAATCCTGCCGCATGGGAATGGCTTCAAAAAGAAGTGCTTAATGACGAAGTGCCAGTTATCGACCACATGTGGCAAACTGAAACTGCCGGCCCGATAATAGGTAACCCGTACGGAATCAATCTACTTCCAATCAAACCTGGATCGGCAGGAATTCCGCTACCCGGAATAGAAGCAGAAGTCGTAGATAATGAAGGACATCCAAAAAACACTGATGAGGAGGGAGTACTCATAATCAAAAAACCATTTCCTGGACTCACACCCACACTATGGGAAGGAGAAGAACGATATATAAACGAATACTGGAGCGAAATCCCAGATTCCTACTACGTAGGAGACGCAGCGGCAAAAGATGAAGATGGATACATCTGGTTCAGCGGAAGAGCAGACGAAGTACTAACAATATCAGGACATAGGATAGGGCCTACTGATATCGAAGATGCAATTGTCAGTCATGAAGCCGTTGTGGAGGCTGCTGTTGTTGGTAAGCCAGATCCTGTTCGTACGGAAGTAGCAGAAGCTTTTGTAAAACTGAGGGAAGAATACAATCCTTCGGAAGAAATGAAGGATGAAATCAGAGAAAGAGTTAGAAATAAAGTCGGTCCCGTTGCTATTATAGGTGATGTTTTGTTTGTGGATAATCTCCCGAAAACAAGAAGCGGTAAAATCATGAGAAGAACTATCAAAGATATCATGTTGAACAATTCTTTAGGGGATATTTCGACCATGGAAGATCAGAGTGTAGTTAAGGAAATAAAAAGGGTTGTTGAAAATATTGAGATAGAGTAAAACTTACTTAGATGCTAGAAAAAATCAATTCTCTTTGAAATAGGGTTCTCTCCGTTTGATAGCTGTTTCGTAAGCTTCCCTTATTTCGTTCTCATTTCCGTTACGAACCGGTGTGAGAGCATCTACCAGATTATCATTTCTCATTAGACAAGGTTTCAAATAACCACCCGAAGTCATGCGCAATCTAGTGCAATACTTACAAAACTCTGAATTATGCATCGGGTTTACAATTTCTACTTCTCCACCACCTTCCATCAAATATTTTCTGCGAGCTTGCATCATCCATCTAGTATCGACATCTTTAGCTTCCTCTTTAATTTTCTCCTCTATAGGGTCCAAATCCTTATGATACTTCCGATAAGCCTCTCCGTTTTCAGGTAATACTTCCTCCAACTCAATCAATTGCAAAATCGCACCTGTACTCAAAGAATATTCAATCAACTCATCAATCTCATCCCTATCATTAACACCATCCAACACAAGAGTATTCAACTTCACCGGATGAAGACCAGCATCTTTAGCCTTCTCAATACCTTCCAAGACCTTACCCAAAACTCTCTTTCCAGTAATCTCCTCATACACCGAAGAATCCAAAGTATCTAAACTAATATTAGCCCTATCTAAGCCTGCCTCTCTTAATTCTTCAACTTTTTCAGACAATTTTACTCCATTGGTGGTTATAGATACATCTTCAATTTTTGGTTGAGAAACAGCCTCAATTATCTCTACTATATCATCTCGAACTAGCGGTTCTCCACCGGTGATTTTAACTTTTTCAATTCCGAATTCTATACCGATTTCAACTAGTTTCTCTATTTCTTCTGGAGACATTTTACGTTCTTCAACCTCACAACCTTCTCTATGACAATAAAAACAATCAAGATCACAAGCTTGTGTTACCGAAATCCTTAAACTTGTCAACGGTCTTCCGTAATCATCCTTCATCTCTCTCAACCTCCAATTCTATCTTACCACCTTCAGTTTCCTTTAGGGAAGAAACCATTCCCGAAATAGTCCTAGCTATCAAATCCTTAATGAAAGGTTTAAGCGGTACTCTTTTCCCATCGACCTTTAGCGAAACCGGGCCTTGAAAGGCTACACAACCATCTTTGGAAGCTTGACCGTCAAAAACAGCCTTCGCAAATTCTTTACAATTCGCATAACCACATTCTCCACAGTCTAGACC
>CAYSUV010000146.1:0-4263 GCA_964434275.1 Hadarchaeota archaeon (SeqCode)
GCTATATGGGACTCTAAATCGGCTACACAAAGATATATTTCCGCCCCATGTTCAAGATACCAGATTAACTGATCGACGACAAGCTTATGACCGAGATGCATTTTGCCGCTCGGCATTAATCCAGTCATGACCACATAACTTTTGTTCTTGTTGATAGCTTTCAAAACCCTGTCAAAATCACGATGACCGAAAAGTATATTCCTTCTCATTAAATGTGTCGGATCTGGTACGTCTGGGAGCAATTCATCGAATGAGTCTATCCCAAACTTTTCCATCAATTGTGTGTAATCCTCTGGTGCGGCCTCGCTCCAAGGATCTACTTGTTGAACCATATTTTCACCTTAAACTTGACTTACAATTGCCTTCAAATCGTTAGGGATTTGAAAGTAAATACTTAATTGTGATATTATTTATTTTTTCGTCACAATTTTTCTCGATTTAAGGAATAATAAGTTACATCTCCTTCATCATCAACTATTCCAAAAATCATTTTTTTTCTAACTCCGTGAGCGAGGCGGACTGCTCTTGCTATTTCTTGTGGAGTTAGTTCAGTATTTTCGGGGATAGCATGAACTAGGTAAGGTGAGTGGCTTGATCCGGGGGTTTCTCCACGTTCATATACCCGAAAATGGGCGCCGTATTTTAATCCGGTCTTCACGACTAATCCTCTGGACCTCAAGTCTTTGTAAACTCTATATTTCAAGAGGATACTGGAATCCTTTTCAGCTAAATCGGAAGATAATTCCTCAAAATCAAGTTCTTTTTTGTTTTCTTGATTCACCAGGTTCAACCTGCTCTTTTCGAGTAAATACAAAGCTTCAACTGGTGCCAATTGAAGTCGCCCGCCGGAAAGAGGATTTCCTGTAGCTCCATGCTGGTGAATCTTATTTGCCTCCTTTTCATCTGGAACAATTATTCTCTCATCATGATACCGAGCTTGAAATATTTCTTCGGACATACAATCACACGATTAGCTCTATCCACAAAACTGTTAAAAATTTCGAATTGAACCACAAATTCCGTTTCTATTTTCTCTACCGTAAAAAAGTTTTATCCAAACCATAAATAAAAAGTCCGATACCATATCTAACAATCACAAAATATAGACGAGTTATAAGCCTATATCTTAATTATATAATTTTCATAGTTAATCGAACAAAATAATCGGTGGCAAAAATGACAAATAGTTTCTTTCAGGGAGAAGATGGAAAAATTTTCTACCATTTTAGAGAAGGAGAGCCAATGATTCTTTATCTACATGGTTTTATGGGGAACAACTCGATATTTAAAAAACAGAGAAAATACCTTTCAAAGTTTGGTTTCGGCGAAATAGCTCCAGATTTGCGTGGGAGTGGGAAATCGTTTAAACCTAAAAATAAAAAAGATTACCGAATAGGGAATTTCGTATCTGATTTGGAAGATTTATTAAGTAAATTAGAAATAGGTGAATTTTCGATCATATCTCACTCGATGGGGACCCTAATATCCCAAGCATTTGCGTCTAGAAATCCGGAAAATGTAGAATCTTTAGTGCTAATTTCCTCGCTTTATAGTATTAGAGAATCTTTGGGTTGGCGTTATGAGTTATTTTCTTCTTTAAAACCTCTTTTAGACAACTTAGGCTCTATTTTTAACTCATTCAGCAAAATAAATGAAAAAGAGAAATATCAGCCGGAAATGGGAGAAGAGCGCGATTATTTTGAGGAAATCAGACAAAACTTTCTTCAATTTTGGTATTTTGGAAAATCTCCATTATTATTGGCAGAAGCGCTTTCTGAATGGGATACTGAGAAAGAAGCAAGGCGTATAGAAGTTCCTACCTTATTGATACACGGTGATAATGATTTCGTGATACCAAAAAAGTCCGCCTATAGACTACATGAGCTCATAAATGACTCTGAGATAGTTTTTTTGGAAGGAAACCATGAACTGCTCGTTGAAAACAGTGAGAAAGTAAATCTAGAAATAAAGGACTTTCTGGAAAAACAAACTTAATTGGTTTTTTAGAATATTTTTACAACATAACCTTTTTATAAAAGCATTTCTTAAGTAATTGTTGAAGACATCATCGACAATCGCTACATTAATTTCAAAGCCGGGGGGCGGTCGAGACGATGGCGAAAAGTAATACTGAGAGAAAATTTCTTCTGTGATGTCTCACCTCCAACCGAGTCAGTGTGACCGTCTCTCCGGTGCCCCCATTCTAGTCTTATTCCCAAAGTAAAACATTTTACAAACTAAAAAATACAGCGCTCAACCATCAGCACAAAACAAAATAATGATGGGGCCGCCCGGATTTGAACCGGGGGTTGCAGGTCTCTTCGGAGCAGCGCTCCAGCAGGTCATCATCTTGACCATCAGCAGACCTGCAAAATATTCCGCTGGAGCCTGCCGTGCTCGGCCTGGCTACACCACGGCCCCTTGTTCCTCTCTTGAGTAGGGTACATAATAAAATTTGTCGGGTTTTTGTTTTTCTTGATTGTTAGAGTTACTTTTTTAGATTAGTGTTTTTCAAATTTGTATTGGTGTGTGACTTTTGCCGAATTACGTTGAGTCTATTTCTAAAAATGTCGTTTTTTGGTTGGGTTTGATTCTTTTCGTCTTCGGAATGTTCTTTGACGAGATTTTTGAAAGTTTTCCTTTTCCGAATTTTGTTGTTCCGGTGATTGGATTTGTTTTGATTATCTTTGGGATATTTTATAGATTGGTAAAGGTGTCTAAAAAATCCGGAGAATAAGGTTTTTCTAGATTACTCCCGTATTGAGCAAGATCAAGATTGCTACGATTAGACCATAAATTGCTTGAGTCTGAGGCATTACAGCGAAAAGAAGCGCTTTTCCGAAAAAGCCCGAATGTTCTTTCGTTCCTTCTGCTGATCCTTGAGTTGCTATACCTGCCCCTATCCCTGATCCTAGCATCGCTAGGCAGGCTAGGCCGGCTCCGACAAGTGCTAGTGCTGTGCTTGCTGCTACCATTTTACCATCAAATTTTGTGTTTACGCCATTCTATTTAAAATTATAGGGGGATAACTTTCCCTCTCATGGATAAATTCTTTTAGCTAAAAATTTGAACGAGTATTTGATGGTTCAGATAAAAATCCAAATCGAGTCTTTTTCAGGTGAAAGATCAGACGAGAGCGAAGATTTTTCTTCTTCGGATATTCAAGTGTCGACTGATTTGAATATTCTGGAACTTCAATCTAACGAGAATTATCTAATAGCTCCATTCGTAATGAAAATAAAGTATACACCACCAGTCGGTCGAATCACCCTCAAAGGAAAAGCCAAGATAAATGGAAAAAAAGATGAGCTCAAAGAAATCAGAGAAAAACAAAAAAACAATGAAACTCCGCCGGAAAAACTAGTTCAAGAGATCTTAAAGCAAAATCTAGTGGAAGCAGCAATTATATCAAAAACTTTGAACGTGCCCACACCAATCCCTTTACCCCGGACTCTGAAAAATAGTGATTAGAAACTAATAATTTTTAATCATATAATCCGCTGCATTTTCTATATTGGACACTTCTCTAACCTCTAGACCCCAATTACGATTCTCAGAATACTCATTCAAATCAACTTCGTAAGGCTCGTAAGACACATAAGTAATCGGACCAACTTGCTTTCTAACTTCCCTATAACTTACTATTGTTGATTGCCCTTCGGGAACCAAAAATAAATCTTTACCTGCGTTCGCAACTGCTCTAGATTTAGGAATAACCCCACCCACTTTACGAACGGACCCATCACCCCGAATCTCTCCAGTTATCACCACATTTTCCTTCAACTGTTTATTCTCTATAGCAGCTATAGTAGCCACACTCATAGCAGCACCAGCACTGGGCCCTCCAACTATCTTTGCATCACCCGCATCTATAGTAAAACTAACATTCGTAGAATCAAGGTCAACCCCAGTTACATTCGAAGCTACTTCCACGGCAGTATTTGCCGAGTACTGCAAGTCAATCTGAACCAAGGGATCAATCCACCAAAAAACCTTTCCGCTTCCCGACTCCAATCTAACCGACAAATCTGCCAGAACACCACGTCCCTGAGAATCAACAGCCACAATATCAACACTGCCCCCTCTAGCTTCTCTTAAAGAAAGCTCGTCCCTAGAAAAGATAGAATTTTGAGCAGTAAAATAAATACCAATGCCAAAAACAACTCCGGAAACAAACATAGCTAAAAGTAATAGAGAAAGAGTAGATTTTTCAACCTCTACCAAACCTTCACTCTCCCTTTCCAGATGAACCATGCTTTTCCC
>CAYSUV010000147.1:0-4256 GCA_964434275.1 Hadarchaeota archaeon (SeqCode)
GTCTCAGAGTAACGAGTTTGGAAAAAGAATGGACATGGCAGACTTAATTTCATTTGGAGCTGCTCCTGCCATATTTATGCTAAGCTTTTACAATAATGGGGATATTTTGCTTCATTTAGCTGCAATTTCATTACTTTCCGCCGTACTTTTCAGGCTGGCTAGATTCCAAAATAAAAACTCGGATATTTCTGGATTTATCGGTGTTCCGAGCACAACTAATGGGGTGATTTTTCCACTTCTGTATTTTTTAGAACCTGCGCAGTATTTTACTATCACTGGTCATTATCTTACTATCATAGTAGCCTTTCTCATGTCATTTCTCATGCTCAGCTCAATAATCATACCGATAAAAGGAGAATAGTGAGAAAACGAAATTTTATACTGAGATTTTTATGATTTTTGACGAGTCGGTAGGTATCGGTGAGTTCGGGTGGTTTGAACGGTCTGAGATTTAGAGGTTCTTGATTTTGTCCCAGAGGTAATGTGGATTGAGAGAGTAACCAAGTGAGGATTCTATAACGCATGAAACGTCACATATATCACATTTTTCTGCTTTTTTGCAGTATTTTTTGTATTCTTCACTTTGAAAAATTTCTTTGAAGGAAGTGTCTTTGATATTTCCCCAGTATTTATCTAGTCCGTCATCGCAAGAATTAACCTCTCCATCTGCTTCCACTTTCACAAAGAGTTTAGGGTAATGACAAACGTAGTTTTTATCGTTGAAAAAATTCCGGAGATAGGGAAGAGAATTAACAATCCTGTGACCGTCTTTTTTGTACTCTCCGATTTTGCTGAATGCTTCCTTCATTTCTTCTTCCGTCAGTCTGTACTCTTCATTGTCTTCGTTTAATTGCATCGGTTCGAAAGATATGGGAACTTCTAAGCTTTCGGATAGTTCGATCAAACCTTCGATCTTGTCTTTGTTAATATTGGCAATAACACTGTTCATCACAATTCTTGTGTCCGTTCCTTTCCAAGCTTTGATACCGTCAATCGCTCTCTGCAGGATTCCATCAACACCACGCAACTCGTTATGAAGAGAATCATTGGAGTCTATTGATACAACAAGAAAGTCCGTATTTGGAGATAACTCACTTTGCCTTTTCTCTAGCAAATAACCGTTCGTAATTACTTGTGTTATAAACCCTTTCTTCTTTGCAAATTCCAGTATTTCATCAAGATCGTCCCGCAGGAGAGGTTCCCCACCCCACGCAGTATAATGTACAATACCCGCATCCCTTGCTTTACTAAGCATTTCAAAAATTTCGGGTTTTGACATATCGTTAGGATGCTCCGAAGATTCTTTCCACAGAACACAAAACTTGCATCTAGCGTTACATAGGGAAGTCACCATATGAGACAAAAATATAGGTGAATGCGAAACAAACCTATCTTTAAATGCTAAAGTAGCATTCTTCAAAATATTCCCAACTTCCATAAACCCACTGTTAATCTCTTTACTTTTTTCATTAATAATACATCAATAAAAACAACAACGAACCCCAAAACCAAAAAAAAATGATGGGCCCGGAGGGATTTGAACCCTCGACCTTCACCATGTCAAGGTGACGTTTGCTAGGAGGGAACTCTCATTCACCTCCTCATAGCCACTAGACTACGGGCCCTCGTTTTTCGTTTTTGGTGGTTTTACATTTAGTTTTTGTTTATTATGAGTGTTTCTTAGTTTGGTTTGAAGTGCGGTATGATTTCTGTTCCGAGGATTTTCATTACTTTTTTTGGGTCTGGTCCGATGTTTATGAAGCAGAATCTTTCGACTCCTGCGTTTATGAATTTTTCGATCTTGTCGATGCATTGGTTTTTGGTTCCTATGATACTGAATTGTTTTATTGCTTCTTTTGGGACTTGTTGGACTAGTTCTGCTAGTTTTGTTGAGGTTTCTTCTCCAGGTAATAATTGTTTGAAGTAATAGTCTTTCGAAATACCTTCGGGTAGTTTGAGTTCGTAACCGGCTGCTTCAAGTTTTTGAGAATTCATCGCAAGCATCATCGCCGGGTACATACTGGCTTGTGAAAACTCTTCTTCATTTTCCACTATCCCGGTATAAACTTGTAATGCTTTGTCTATCTTTGAGAAATCTCTACCTTTTGATTCGGCGCCTTTTTTCACATCTTGCAAGTGTTTCTCGTATGTGAGGGGACTCTCTGCTATCGGCATCCATCCGTTGCCTAGTTCTCCTGTGATTTTTCGGGTTTTAGGACCGTTAGCTCCTAGGTAAATAGGTATTTTTTCTTCGGGTTCCACTTGAAGGAAAGCGTCTTCCAAATGGAAGAACTCGCCGTTATAACTAACCTTATCCTCATTCCATAACTTCTTCACTATTTCGATAGATTCGACCATCCTACTTACAGGTTTGTCCCATTCTATCCCAAAAGGGTCAAGATTCATAGCCTCCCCAGCACCAATACCAAGATTGAACCTTCCATTCGAAAGTCTGTCCAAAGTTGCACAAGTCTGGGCTAAAACAGCGGGATGTCTTCGATGGGGACAAGTGACACCTGTTCCCAAATCTATACTTTCAGTTTCTACAGCAATACCGCTAAGCACAGACCAAACTTCAGGCATGAAACCTTGAGGAACCATCAAAACATGATCGGGTAACCAAAAACCGTCGAAACCATAATTCTCAGCGTTTTTAGCGATTTTGATAACCTTATCCAACTCCGGCAATGGAGCTCCAAGCAAGAGATCCATATGTAAATTCTTCTTCAAAGAATCGACCTCACATAACTTATCCGCCAAAAACTAAGAGAAACCGGATAAGTGAAATATTTTTCGTGAAGAATATCAAATAACTTTCTAGAACTTAAAAAACCAAATCAGAATTGGAGGTGATCTAGTGTCAATAATAGCAGCATTAATAGGACGCGGATGGGGGCAAAGGGCAGTAATAATATTTGCCGCTGTTCTCTATCTCTATCTTTCATTCAAGTCACCATCTGTCGCAACGAAAAGCGCAATTCAGAGCGTGAAAATGTTCGCCGGACTGATAACTCTAATCTTCGCTGCGATGTTAATAGCAAACGCAATAGGAAATATGATAAAACCACAAATGATTTCACAATTCCTCGGAGAAGCCTCAGGGATAAAAGGAGTCTTTTTAGGAGGATTTCTAGGCGGAGTTTTGCCAGGAGGACCTTACGCTACATATCCGATAATAGACGAACTTTATAATGAGGGAGCAAGTCTTTCAGCTGTCGTAGCGATGCTCTTAGGGTGGTCTATTATTGGAATATCAAAACTTCCTTATGGATTAGCAATACTTGACCCGAAAATCGTAGGACTGAGATATGTTTTAGGGATACCAGCTCTAATAATCATCTGCATAATAGCCTTCCTAACGCTATAGGGATCTGATAAAAATTCACTAAGAACTCTAAGAATTTCAAAATGAGCAATCTAAATCTGTTGAACAGAATTTTGTTGTCAAGCCCAGTTGCAAACTTAAGAATATCGTATTAGTTCGGAAAAACTAAAAACTTCTCGACAATGGGTTGTAAATATGGTGAAGGTAGATGGACGGTGAAAAAGGAATAGAAGCAATCTACTTGATTGGGGTATTAGCCTTATTGGTTTCTGCTTCAATTGTTCTGGCTTTGTTTTATGGTTCGAACATGTATGGGGCAAATGAGGCACCCACTGCGAGTTTTGATTGGTCACCGCATGCTCTAAGTCATGGTGAAAAAATTACTTTTGATGCAAGCCAGTCGAAAGATCCTGATGGGAGTATAGTCTCTTACAAATGGGACTTCGACGATGGGACCACAAGTTCAGGAAAAATTGTTACTCATGTTTATCAGACAGCAAAACCTTATACAGTTACCTTAACGGTGGTTGATGATGATGGCGCAACTGACAGCGAAAATCACAGAATAGGGTTTGCCGCCCCTTCTTAATAAGACTCCAAATCTAGCTACTTTTTGTGAGCTAAATTTATTTTTTGAGGTTTTATTTCATCTTTTTAGATTGTCTTGAATGTTTACCCCCAACGTTTTTAAAACTCCAAGAAAGATTTCCCCTAGGGTGCTTATTTGAGGAAAATCCTAATAATTTTATTTGTTATTTTAATCTCTCTTTCTCTCAGTTCTGCAGCTGATTCCTCCAGTCAATCTCAGACGATGGATAGTTCTGTCGAAACTAAGTCCTTTTCGATTAGTATTTCTAAACCAGAAGTTGTTCTTGAAGATGGGGTTTCAAAGGTGAATATCAAAGGTTTTGGTTCTACTTCTTCTCCTAAC